>DTYX01000858.1 GCA_012961655.1 Candidatus Poribacteria bacterium | reverse complement strand
CTCTGTCCCGCCATTTGCTGTCACCACAGAGGAATGACGCTACGAGATGTAGCCACGGATTAACCGATTTTTACTGCTTTTTATCACGGATAAAAATTGGATGAATGGAAGGTTGGAAGAATGGAAACAAATCATCCAACCATCCATCCCTCCATCCATTCCTGTACCTTACTACTGATTATAGGCAGCGACTTGAATTATCATAATTTTTTTACAGATCACTTTGTGAGATATGGGGAAAGCCATCAGTAAAATACATAACTTTTTGGAGAAATCAAAAATGCCAACGAAAAAGATTGTTATTATTGGCGCCGGGAGTCATTTTACACCTGGATTGTTGAGTGATTTCACCAGCGCTGAAGAACTGACGGGAAGCACTGTTGTGTTGCATGACATCGAAGCATCTGGTATGGAGATTATGGCAAAATTGGGGCTGAGGATGATGGGGGAAAAGAGCGCGGATTTACATATCGAGACCACGCTTGACCGTCGCGAAGCGTTAAGTGATGCGGATTTTGTCATCTCCACGATTCGTGTTGGAGGTTTGGAGGCGCATCGAAAAGATATCGAAATTCCTCTGAAATACGATATATATCAAGGGGTTGGCGATACTGTTGGCCCAGGTGGTTTATCCGTCGCTCTCAGGCATATCCCTGTTACCGTCGAATTTTGCCGCGATATGGAGGAACTTTGTCCCGACGCGTGGCTGTTTAATTTCACCAATCCGATGACTGCTATCTGCCGCGCGGCGCGGAAAGTCACAGAGATAAAAATTGTCGGACTATGTCATGGCATATTCGGCACGCGCCGATTTTTGGCCGATTATCTGGGTGTGCAAGTCGATGATTTCCAGGTGCAAGCCGCCGGTATCAACCATTTCACCTGGATTTATGATATGCGTCATAACGGTGAAGACGCGTATCCGCTATTGCGTAAAAAGTATGCGGAGGTTGGTCCCAAAACCCAACCGGTCAGTTTCCAACTATTTGAGATTTACGGCTTATATCCTTCACCAGGCGATAGGCACGTCGCCGAATTTTTGCCCTTCTATCATCGCAGAGAAGCGGACGGCGGCGCGAAATACGGCTTACACCTGCGAAATGTAGACGCCATGGAAAAAAGTAAGGATGAAAAACTTAGAGTTGAAATCAAAATACGACAACCTGGAAAGACTGCGTCGGCTTTTGCTCAAGCTCGGCGCGGGATATCAAAAAACGATGCGCCAAATAGACACGTATTTCAACGTTCCAACTGGAAACGGTCATCACCAATCAGACTGACACGGAGGTACAAGCAGAACATAATTTGGTGAAAGACATGTTGGAAATTGATGATGCGCAGATAGTTCCTGTTTCATACAGCGATTTGGGGATTCTTAGGTAAATGCAATTAATCGCAATTTATAATTCACAAAAGGAGATGCCATGAAAACAGAAAACAACGCTCGCCCTCGCGCCAGAGACATCGGAATCGATATAGGCAGCATGCCAACCGCAGCATTGAACGCCATTACCGATGTCCCCGGCGTAAAGGTCGGGCACGTCGCGTTGATTGAAGGCGAAGGCAAACTTATAATAGGAAAGGGGCCGGTTCGGACTGGGGTTACGGCCATCGTTCCACATAGCGGCAATATATTCGCCGAAAAAGTCTGCGCCGCGGTGCATATCATCAATGCTTTTGGCAAATCGGTGGGTCTGCCGCAAGTAATCGAATTGGGCAATATCGAAACGCCGATAATGCTGACCAATACGCTAAATGTTTGGACGGTTGCCGACGCCGTCGTCGATTACATCTCACAACAAAATGAGGGCGTGTATTCATTCAATCCCGTCGTTGGAGAATGCAATGATAGCGGCCTCAACGACATTTTAGGACGGCATGTCAAACGCGAGCATGTATTTCAAGCGCTAGAAGATGCCAGCGAAACGAATGTCGAAGAGGGCAATGTCGGCGCCGGAGTAGGTATGTCAGGTTTTGGCTGGAAAGGCGGCATTGGCACAGCCTCGCGTCTACTGCCGAAAGATTTGGGTGATTTTACCCTAGGCGTAATGGTCTTAACTAATACCGGCGCAGCCTCTGACCTCCGAATCGATGGCATTCCAGTGGGCAGTGAGTTGACACCAGATTCATACACTGAAAATCCAGGCGGGTCCATAATGATTATAGTCGGCACAGACGCGCCTCTCTCTTCGCGCCAACTAGGCAGAGTTGCTAAGCGAGCGGCATTTGGACTAGCGCGGACAGGCGCCACAGCCTCACACGGAAGCGGCGATTTTGTCATCGCTTTTTCAAGCGGCAATCGGATGTCAGCCGCATCAAAACAATCGGCAGCGCCTCCTGAATTTATCCCTGAACCTCAGTTGTCGTCCCTCTTTCGAGCCGTGATTGAAGCAACCGAAGAGGCAATCATTAACTCAATTCTCAAGGCGGAAACTATGGTCGGACGAGATGGAAATACGCGCCTAGGGATACCGATTGAACGAGTAATTGCCGTAATCTCAAAACACCGATGATAACGATTAGATTACGTTTTACGGGATATGTATGACGTTGCTTCATTTGTCATATTCCAGATATGAAGAAAAATGTTTGTGTGAACAACATAAAAATTGATTAAAATATAATTTTTTTCTTTCATTCTGCAAAGATTTGTGTTAAACTATTTAAAAATTAAGGAGGTAAAGAAGATGTATCAATCGAGATTCAAAATTTCCAACTTGTTACTACTCTGTATATTTTCTCTAATGGTGTATTTCGTGGGATGTCAGGCAATAAGCATTAAGAATATGCCGCCGGTTTTCCCACCGCCTGCCGCTGAGGAACTGGCTCCGGATGTTACGGTTTATAATCTTGCTCCGGACATCTCAGTTGACATAAAACCTAAGAGCGACCCGAAACACCCTAAAATTACGATGCAGAAAGAGGATATTATCGTTACCGCGCAATATTGGCGAAGATATGACTTAGATTTTCTATATAATCGCGGTGGTATGACCTCACCTTTTTACTATGAGGATGCCTGGCATCAGAGTGAAAAGACGGACGTTTTTTGGGTAACCATAACTAACAATCGTAAGAAGAATATTATCTTTAACGTGCAGAAATGCTACATTAAGGATAATAGGGAAGATGAATACCTCGGTTTGAGCTATAAGGATAATGAGAAGCGGCTCTTGTATAAAGCGGGAAGAACTAAGGATATTGATAATGGCTTGAAAAAATCGAGGGAAATTCTGCTTGAGATGAAAGCTCCGACAGGTGAAATTCCACCTGGAGTGACAATTGAGGGCTATATTCCCTTTTATCAGATTAAACGAGCCGCTACTGATTTGATGGTAGTAATCCCTATAGAGCTAGAACCTGATACCCCACTAGGCCGGTACAAAACAATCGAGTTTCAATTACCATTCAAACATGACCCAGCTATTCGAATGGCACAGCCAGCAATAGTGAGACGCTAATAACCTATCTCAAAATTGGCCCAATTAATATTGAAATTATGCGTAGGGAACGACCATAGAGCATCAGAGGATATCTTACTCTCGTAAATTTATATTCTTCTGTGGTCGTTCTTTTTTTGTTCGTCTCAATAGAAATGTTCACTTTATTTTTATTCTTATCCTAAATTTGACTGGGAGGATTAGAGATGCCAATTTTTTCGGCGGATTATTTGAAGCGGGCTGGTATAGCAATTTTCAAAGGAGCAGGCGCTCCAGATGATGAAGCAGAAATCGTTATGCGACTTTTAGTTAAAGCTAATTTAGTCGGTCACGATTCACATGGAGTTATTCGTATTCCGCAGTATATCCATTTAATCCAGCACGGAGACCTGCATCCAGGTATCGCCATAGAAATCGTCAAAGAAACACCCTCCACCGCGGTGATAAATGGCAATTGGGGGTTTGGCCAAGTTATAGCATCCAAAGCGATGGAGATTGCCATACAGAAAGCGAAAACCCACTCAGTGAGCACAGTCGGAGCGCATCATAGCAATCATGTCGGGCGAATGGCGGACTATGCCATAATGGCAGCGGAGGAGAATATGATAGGCATGGTGATGGTCAACAATCACGGCGCGGCGCAACACGTCGCTCCGTATGGCGGCAAAGAACGGCGGCTATCGACGAATCCAATCTGTTTCGCTGTGCCTACGGGACGAAAAGAGACCTCTGCTTCTCAGACTACCGCTGAACCTCTGGTTGTAGATATTACCACCAGCGTGGTCGCGGAGGGGAAGGTTCGAGTCGCAAGAAATCGCGGGCAGTCAATTCCCGAAGGCTGGATTATCGATACAGATGGCAAGCCAAGCACAAATCCCGCAGACTTATACGCCGACCCACCAGGCGCGATTTTGCCATTTGGCGGCATAGTCGCTCACAAAGGATTCGGCTTGAGCCTCATGGTCGACATTCTTACAGGAACAATCTCAAATGCGGGATTCAGCCGGGCGAATCCGCCAAGAATCGGAAACGCCGTATTTTTAACAGTTATAAATATCAGCAGCTTCATGCCAATCGAAGAATATCTAGAGCAAGTGGATGCCTTTATCGAATATGTCAAGTCATCCAAACCTATGCCAGGCTTCGACGAAGTTCTAGTTCCAGGCGAACCTGAAACGCGTATGGAAAAAAAGCGATTGGCAGAAGGGATATTTGTCGAAGATGAAACGTGGAAACAGATTAACGATGCCGCGAAATCGGTTGGGGTTATTCTGTAGGCTACAGAGGCGCAACTTCAATTCTGAGCTATAATGAAAAACCGCCACCCGAAAAAGAGCGCGGTAATAATGCGCATAAAGCTAATACTGGTTGAAGAAAAACTCTTCATAACCCTCTACTTAGATGAGGATTTTGAAAGGACATGAGGGAGAAGTGAATACTGTCTCCTTCAGCCCGGATGGGAGCCTGCTTGCTTCTGGAAGCGCGGACAGGACAGTTCGATTTTGGAATGTAGGAGGGAAGAGGGAAGTAGCTGTAATGAAGGGACATAAAGTGTGTATCGCCTTCAATCCCGATTGGGGTCTGCTTGCATCAGGGAACACGGATGGTACCGTATTTCTTTGGGAAATGAAGCCTATTACTGTTGGCCAAGAGCAAGAAGAATCAGTTCTATTTCAATATCAACCCCAAAAGGGCAATTTGCTTGCGTATCAACTCCGTAGCACCATCAAAATAGAAGAGGTGGAGCTAAAGTTAGAGGGAGAGTTGGTTCAACTGATTTCTCAAAAGGAAAATACAGGAGCATTCTCCCTGCAGGAGATGATAAGTTCCAAGCTCGTACAGGGAGAAGAGCAACTTCCAGAAATGTACGAGCTTCAGGTATTTCAAGGATAAAACATGAAACGTATTGTATTGACAGGTGGTCCATGCGCCGGCAAAACTACGACGCTGAATAAACTTCGCTGTGAATTTGGCGCCCGCATTGTCGTGGTGCCAGAAACAGCCACAATGTTACTATCTTCTGGGTTTCCCGTCCCAGGTGAAGATATAAGATGGTCGCTTGAGTGGCAAAATGAATTTCAATCGGCGATTTTCTCGGTTCAGAAGAGTATGGAGAATATTTATACGTTATTGGCCCAAGAAAAAGGAGCTTCATTGGTAATTTGTGACCGAGGATTACTGGATGGAGCAGCATATACTCAGGGCGGACTAAAAGCATTCTGCCGAATTCATAACGTTGACCTCGCTGCGGTTTTGGCTCGTTACAAAGCGGTCATTCATTTGGAATCGTTGGCCGTTGGTCGCCCGGAGCTTTATAGCAAAGCCAGCAACGAAAAACGGATGGAATCACTCGAAGAAGCTCAAAAGCTCGAATTTGCCATCCGCATGGTTTGGAACAAACATCCCAATTACCATTTAATAAATTCTGAAAACACCATGACTGAGAAAATTATCAAAGTAATTGATATAATTAAAACCGTAATTTTTTAGTCTCTCAGCGATTGAGTGTGAAAACCAACCGATAAAAATTTTGTAAACTTTAATCAAATACCAATATTCCTTTCCCGAAGAACATACCAGATTTCACATCAAAACGCAAGTTTTCTGTAAATTTTCATCTTGATATTTTTTGCCATATCCAGTATAATAATTTTTAACATCCCAATTTTTCGCTCTGGGAAATTTATGATAAGGAGATTGAAAAAATGGACTGGATTTACCGAGTTAATATGACGGAAGGGAAGGTAACCAAAGAAGAGATACCTGAAGCTTATGCTGGTTTGGGTGGCAGAGGCTTGACATCGACGATAGTCGCCGCTGAAGCGCTTCCCACATGTCATCCACTGGATGAGAATAATAAGCTGGTCATTGCGCCGGGGTTGCTGACGGGTACTGCTGCTGCCAATTCGGGGCGGTTATCAGTCGGCGCTAAAAGTCCCCTCACTGGTGGCATCAAGGAGTCCAATGCCGGTGGAACATCGGCTCAAAAACTCGCCAGACTTGGAATTGCCGCCATCGTTGTGGAAGGCAAGGCTGAGAATGGAAAGCTATTCAAACTGAAAATCGATACCAGCGGTGCTGAACTATCGCCTGCTGATGAGTTGAAAGGTTTGGGAAACTACGATACAGTTGCCAAACTGACGGAAAAATATGGCGAAAAGGTGGGATATATCTCCATCGGTCCGGCTGGTGAGATGAAGATGTCCGCCGCCTCCGTCGCTGTGACAGACCCAGAAAATCGCCCGACGCGCCATGCCGGTCGCGGTGGAATGGGGGCAGTTATGGGTTCTAAAGGACTGAAGGCAATCATCGTGGACGATTCAGGCACAAGTCGTCCTGTCGTCAAAGACCCGGAAGCTTTCCGAGCAGCGGCGCGGACTTTTGCGCAACTGCTGCGAGAGCATCCTGTAACCGGCGAAGGTTTACCGACTTATGGCACTAATGTTCTGGCGAATGTTATCAATGAAGCAGGCGCGTATCCGACACGCAACTTCAGCGAGGGACAGTTCGAAGGAACTGATAAAATCAGCGGCGAAACCCTACGTGATACCATAATAGCGCGCGGTGGTTCGCCCAAACATGCTTGCCATCCAGGATGTATAATCCAGTGTTCTGGAATCTATCATGACGAGGATGGCAACTATCTGACCAAGCGGGTAGAATACGAAACCGTCTGGGCAAACGGAGCGGACTTAGGTATCGATGACCTCGACGCTATCGCTCAGATGGATAGACTCTACGATGACTACGGTCTGGATACCATTGAGATGGGAGCCACCATCGGCGTCGCAATGGAGGCCGGCGTCAAAGAATTTGGCGATGCTGCTGGGGTTATCGAACTGATTCATGAAGTCGGCAAAGGCAGTTATTTAGGACGCATCTTAGGAAATGGCGCAGCAGTGACCGGACAAGCCTTCGGAGTTTCTCGCGTGCCAGTGGTCAAGAGACAAGCTTTACCAGCGTATGACCCGCGAGCCGTTAAGGGAATCGGTGTGACTTATGCGACCTCCACAATGGGCGGCGACCACACCGCAGGATATAGCGTAGCGCCAAATATCTTAAAGGTCGGCGGTGACCTTGACCCGCTCAGCCCTGAAGGGCAGGTGGAAATCTCTAGAAATCTGCAAATCGCCACCGCCACTCTCGATAGCACTGGACTGTGCTTGTTCGTCGCCTTCTGCGTGTTAGACAGACCTGAAGCCATGGATGCTATCGTGAATATGATTAATGCTCAGTACGGCTTGAGCTTAACGGGCGATGATGTCACGGAATTAGGCAAAAAGATCCTTAGAACAGAACGCGAATTCAACCGAAAAGCGGGATTCAGCGCAGCCGATGACCGATTGCCAGACTTCTTCAAGACTGAGAAGCTGCCTCCTCACAATGTGGTCTTTGATGTTCCTGATGAGGAGTTGGATACTGTGTTCAACTTCTAATAGCCTGACACTTGTAGCCCAAAATTCTATCGTAGCCGAATCCCGAATTCTGGCGAATTCGGCTACAGTTGGGCTAAAATTTTCTCATTGTAATCCCAAATCTATTGGTTGTAATAAACCCGTTTTCTCCGAGAAAGGTGATTCTATGCAACCCGATTGGGCGGATTTGGAGAAGGTGGTAGAATTTCTGAAGGGAAAATTGGGGGATGACTTGATAGCCCTGGCGTTGTTTGGGTCTGCAGCGCGTGGAGAGATGCATGATTTGCTCATCGCTAAGAAATTACCTGAAAAACACTATGATAGGATGAGATGGTTGAGCGAAGGGCGACCATTTGTCGATGGGCATCGAGTCGGTACGGTCCCTTACACTAAAGAAGAATTCCTTTCTGGATTCCCATCTTTTTATCTGGATTTAGGATTGGATGCAAAGGTGCTGTACGATACTGATGGATTACCTGGGAGGGTTATCGTGAATTCTAGTTATGATGCGCAATATCGGCTCGACCTTGCCAAGATGTATTTGAGACGGGCAAAAAGTCGCCGGGATGAAGATGAGTGGGATAGTTGCGTCCGTGAAGCACAAGTATCCGTGGAGAATGCTGCGAAATCCATCCTTGCGTGTTTTCGCCCTGTGCCGTATACCCATGACATGGAGAACCATCTCAGAGCGCTTATTCGCGACATGCACGATTTAGACGAGGGAATCGTTGATAGCATTCGGCAGATGATAGCGCTTGCGGCAACACACAATTCTGAGGAACATGTCGCCGCCACCTGCGGAGATGAAATACCCGAACTCCGCCATGGGAGCTTTTCGATGAGCAAAAAGCGCGCAGTTCACTCTCGGATGCAGAGGAGGCTTGTAAAATTGCGCGCTCTGTATTTCACTGTCGATTTTTCGATATAAATAAATATGCCAAATGAACAAGGACGGCAAATTAGTTATAGGCTAAATCTCAAACCCGGCTATATTTGGGTATGATATTCAAAGCAAGATATCTCCGAACAGCCGCTTACTCTGTTCACGACAGAAAAGAGATGGAAAAGCTTCGGATAAGCGATAAAATAAAAGTTCTTGAAGGAATTTAAAACACATAGGAGATACAAATGGCAACAATACACGGTGAACTAAAACCATCGCCCCGAATTTTGTTGGGGCCTGGTCCGAGCAACGTAAACTCGCGTGTTTTAAAAGCGATGACGACACCCATGCTGGGATATCTTGACCCGGAGTTTATAAAAATTATGGATGAAACCGCTGACATGTTGCGCGCGGTTTTCTGCACAAAGAACACCTTGACTTTTCCCGTCTCCGGGACGGGAATGTCCGGAATGGAGGCGGCTCTATGCAATCTTATCGAGCCCGGCGATGAAATCATCGTCTGCGTTAAAGGCGTCTTTGGTGGACGCATGGCGGACATTGTTGAACGCATCGGCGGCAAATTAACCGTCGTCGAAGCGGAATGGGGCAAAATTATCCCACCGGAAAAAGTCAAGGAAGCGCTAGAGAAAGTTAAAGCTAAGGTTGTGGCGATAGTCCACGCGGAGACCTCTACTGGCGTTTTACAACCCCTCGATGAAATCAGTGAAATAGTCCACCATCACGGTGCGCTATTTCTCGTCGATTGCGTTACTTCCTTAGGCGGACAACCCGTTGATCTGGACGGGCGTGGCATCGATATCGCCTATAGCGGTACTCAAAAATGCTTGGGCGGGCCCCCTGGATTAGCGCCCATCAGCTTCAGCCAAAGGGCAATGGAAGCGATAAAAAACCGCAAAACCAAAATCCAAAGTTTCTATTTCGATGTGAATCTGCTTGAACGCTACTGGAGCGGCGAGCAACGGGCATATCATCACACTGTGTCCATGACGATGGTGTATGCGTTAAGGGAAGCGCTCAGAATTGTCCTCGAGGAAGGTTTAGAAGCTCGATATGCGCGCCATCAACGTAACGCCGACGCTCTGAAAGCTGGATTAACGGCGATGGGGCTGAAATTAATTGCTCAGGAAGGATATCGCGCTCCGATGTTGACAACTGTGGCAATCCCCGATGGAATATCCGACGCAAATATCAGGAAAGCCCTCATTAGTGAATACGGCATTGAAATCGGCGGTGGACTGGGTGACTTTGCCGGCAAAGCCTGGCGCATCGGATTGATGGGCGAATCCTCTACTCAAAGCAACGTTTTGCTCCTTCTCAGCGCCTTGGAAAAATTGCTATCCAGAGAAGGTTACAAAGTTGAGTCTGGCATTGGGGTTAGTGCTGCGGTGAGGATAAAATAAATGAAACGTGAAATGTGATGAGTGGCGAATATCAATCATCATTCATCACTCTTCACAGATTACATTTTAAAATATTTGGAGAAATGGAGAGTTTAATCTCATGTCAAAGAATAATCAATTACCTGAGAAAATCCAAGAATTACTCAAGAAAAAAGGCTGGACATGGCCGCCTGATGAGAAACTGAAGGCGCAATGGGACGCGGCTACCGAGCGCATTCACAATAGCAAACAACGATTTGAAAGCGCTGAAGAAATGTTGGCAGTTTTGGAGGGAGAAAGGGGATTTGAACGTGTCTGCGAAGCAATTAGACTTCGACGCAAAACTTCCTGAGATTATCTATTGGGATACCTCCTTCACAACGCTATATCTGTATGGTGAGCCCACCGAACCATATTACGCTGAATGTCATGCTTTTCAACAACGGCTTAAAAGCGAAGGGGTACTATCGGTGGTATCGGATTTTGTATACGACGAAACAGCCTTCATCTGGCTTAAACGTGAGTTAATCAAAGCAGGTCAATCGCTTGGATTGCATTGGCTTGACATGAAAGACAAGCATCCTAACTTGATTGGTCAAGCGATGCGAGATTTCAAAGAAAAAAAGGCAGACCTCGAAGAATTGACCCTGAAACTTCCCATAGCCGACGAAGTCACAACTCTTGCGTTCGATTTGATGGAACAATTTGACCTTTTGCCGACAGATGCTTATCACATCGCCACCGCCTTGTCATCCGAAGTTACCGCTTTTGTTACTATCGATGAAGATTTCTTGCAGGTTGATGGAATCGAAGTTTATACTGCATTATAGCGACGGAGTTATGGAATGGCGTGGATAGTTTGCAATAAGGAAATGCAAAATGGAAAAGATAGAAAGTGAATAATCTTTATTCCTCAACAACGAGAGATGCTTCGCTTGGTTTCGATACGCTTCACTACTCAACCCGACGGCTTAGAATGACAAAAACTTAGGTACTTAGGAGATGTCAAACATGAAAAAAGTTTTAATCACAACGCTACTAACAATCGCCATAATTGCCCAAACAAGCGCGGCTCAACGGATATATAATCCCATCAACGGACACTTATACGAAAAATTCGACACCCCCATGACCTG
>DTYX01000857.1 GCA_012961655.1 Candidatus Poribacteria bacterium | reverse complement strand
TTTGCCGACGGGATAGAGGACTTTGTAGTGCGTCCATTGGGCTTCCCGCCCATAAACGGCTAAGAACATTTTTCTATGTTTTTAGTAACTATTCCATCGTCATCCTGAAGCAAGATATTTGCCAAGCCTTGATGAGTTTGCCGATTGGCTCTGGAAGATCGAGCCAGGTGGAAACCCAACAAATCAAGGCACTTGACCAGCATAAAATAATTTCATGGTACTTACCTCTTTTTGACTAATAACGAGGGGTGCGAAATACAGGATATTATGAAACATCTATTAATTTACGGTCCAAAACAACGGAGCCGGCAGGAGATACTTCTAAAAGAGTTATCGACATATTTTGACGCGGATGGCGGGCGTTTGAACGCCATGATTTTCGCGCCTACTCGTCGCAAAGTAGCGGAACTCAAAAGTCAAATTCTCTCGTACTTTGAGGGGAAGTGCTGGATACCTGAAGTGATGACTTTTTCTCATTTCATGGAAAGTCATTATGGAGAAGTGCTCGGCGACAGGCAACTTTTGAGTTCTTACGCCCGGCTTTTGGTCATCAATCATTTATTGCGCGAAGGGCAATTCGGCTATTTAGAGAAAGCCCAACTCTCCTACGGATTGTCCCAAAAGATTTCCGAGGTGCTGGGACATCTACAAGGGTCTCTGCTGGTGGATGAAGCGCGAAATGAGTTAATTCATCAATTGACCGCTGAATCGCCCGAGAAAGCGAGAACCGTAGAGTTGCTTGACCAGGCGTATCATCGGTTTTTGGCGGAACACCGCTTAGCCGATGAGAATGTGTTGAATGTTGAACTATTGCTTAAATGGCAAAAAGATAGGTATCTCATCAAATCCCCCCGGCCCCCTTTAAAGGGGGAGCAATTCGCAAAAGTTTTGGTGTTGGATGAGTTCGCCTTTTTCACTGAACTTGAGAAATCCGTTTTTCACGCCCTTGTTCCGTCTTTCGAGAAGATTATTTTGACCCTGCCTGCGCCTTTGGAAGATTGGCGGGCTTTTAAAACTCATAAGGCTTACGAAAGCATTCAGTCGATTGTTGACTGGTTGAGGGTTTACAATTGGGAAGAGAGAAAAACCGTCAGCGAACCTGACAATCTGCCAGATATGGTTGCTGAGCGGCTGTTTCATAATCAGCCATTTGCACGAATTCCCGCGGAGGTTGACGAGACAGATTTCCGCCTTATTGCCGCGCCGAATCGTCGAGAGGAAGTGAGAACGATAGCGCGATTGATTCGACATTCGTTGCCGCTGCCGAGCAACGGGAAAATCGTTGCCGATTTGCGCAAGTTCGTCGTCGTATGCCCTGATTTAACGATATACAAATCGCTAATCGAAGAGATCTTCGGTGAATATCGACTGCCCGTGAAAATCTCACGCGGCTGTCTGCTACAACAAATCCCGTTCATTGCCCTGTTGAAGAAAATTCTCACTTGTGTGTTGACGGAGAGATGGACGCGCGCCGACCTTTTCGATATATTCTCTTCGGCCTGGATCGATTTTGCGCCCGAGATAAGCGTCGATGAAATCGTGGACCTGACAAGGGAAGAGTTAGCCGCTGACTTTTCGCCTGAAGCCTTTGATATTCACCACATCGACCATCTGGCGCGTGCAGCGGGCGTGCCAGAGGATTTTAGCCTTAACCCTTGGTTCGGCAGGATTAAATCGTACCTCGAAAGAAATAATATAAAATCTCCAGCCCCCTTTGATAAAGGGGAGGAAGATATCGAAGACGAACGGATAGCTCGAACCAAAGACCTCGCTCAAGTTGCCTTCGACCTTCTGACGATTCAGCATTTCATACAACAGACAAAGATTCTCACAGAGGCGCAATCGGCTTTTGAATTCAGAGATGCCTTTTTCCAATTCATGGAATTAATGTTCTTCTCCAAGTTCGACTCTTGCACGAATGAGGAAACGGCATCCCGTCTAACCAACTTGACGAGTGGAAGGTTGGAAGGATGGAAGGATGAGAGCACAAGCGCACGGCGGAAGGAAACTTATATCGGGCAAAGTCAAATCCGAATTCCGAAATCCGAGGCGTATCTGCAATTAATTCAAATTGTCAACGAAATGGTAAAAACGTTTCGAGCATTAGGCAGTACAGGCAGCCATAGGGCACAAGATTACATCGAATATATCACCATGGTTATCTCTTCGACGGAATTATCCGAAGAAGCCGAGAAACAACGAATGCGCCAGTTCGCTGAGAGTGAAAATGAGAACGCGGTGCAAGTAATCTCCCCATTGGAGACTGGCGGGCTTTCGTTTGAAAATCTGTTCATCGTCGGGCTTGTCGAAGGCGAATATCCCAGCGGGCCGATTGCCAATTTTTTAATCTCCCCCGATGAATCCGAGCCGCTGCCTATTGCAACTCTTGACCCACTGCCGCAAGAGCGTTTCCTCTTCCAGCAGATGATAGGCAACGCTCAAAGAGTTGTCCTGACCTATCCCAAAATGGCGTATGGCAAGGAACTGGTACCTTCGCCTTTTGTCGAAGATGTCAGGACTTTATTTGAATTTCCGGAAATTGACAGAGCAAATGAGATAGCGCCGCTAAATGATGCCGAGAGAGCGATTTTGTTCTCGGAACAGGAAGTCTTAAAGAAGATGGGAGAGTTGAATAATATCGCCGGCTCCGAGCATCTCAAGGTTCCATATCCTAATCTCCAGACGCAGTTGAAGATGGAACAGGCGCGAGAACAATTAGATGACTTCTCTATCTATGACGGACATTTACACGACAAACACGCCGCGGATATTCGCCGGGGATGCGAATCGACCGCCTTCTTCTATTCAGTTTCGCAACTGGACGATTACGCGCAATGTCCGATGAAATTTTTCTTCAAGTATATTTTGGCTTTAGAGGATTTAGAGGAGGCGGAAGCGGAAATAGCTCCGGATGCAAAGGGACGTTTGGTTCATAAAATTCTCGAAAGATTTGGAGAGATACAGAAAAAAGAAAAGGTCGAAATAGAAGAGGCGCACGCTTTAATGCCGATAATCGCCCAAGACGAGACGCAGCGGTATGAGGGACAATTTGATGACCTCTACTGGGAAGAAGAGAAACGGATGCTCATTTCCAGACTTACAAAACTCGATGAGCCGAAGGGAATTCTCAAAGCATTCCTGGAAACTGAGTTTGAGCCAGAAAAAGAATTTCTAAATGGAAACTTTAGACCGACTCATTTTGAATATCACTTTGGGCGCTTTCAGGAAGGGATACCACAATCTTTCGCTTTACAGATTCCCCGCGAAAAAGGCAAACCACCGATTCGCATTCGCGGTATAATTGACCGTGTGGACATCGACGAAGAGAATCAACGATTTGCAGTGTATGACTACAAAACAGGCGGATACGCCAATGTTAAAAAAATCGAAAAAGGCATTAGCTTTCAATTGCCGGTTTATCTACAAGCAGTGGCGCGACAAGAGAATCCGAAGAGACCAGCAGCGGGCGCCTACTATGTGTTGAAGAGAGTCAAGGAGGTTGGGAAAAAAGGATATCTGGGCGTTTGGGATGCATTGAACGATGAATATAAATACAAAAAAGACGGCGGTATCAAAAAGCCGCCCTCCGGATTCTATTTCGAGGAGGATTTCCAACGACTTGAGGAATTCGTTATTGAAAATATCAAATCTATCGATGAATATATTCGGTCAGGCAAGTTTAATCCATCCATCTGGGAAGAGAAAGACGCCCTGTGTCAGTGGTGCAGATACAAGTTCATCTGTCGGTATAACGCTTCGCGTCAGCTTAATATGAAAGCTCGAGATAAACATTATCATCCGAAGGGTTTTGTAATTTGACTCGGATGCCCCGCTTTAGTGGGGCTTAACGTTTTTTTCAACTGAAAATCGGGCGTCCAGATTTTCTCTTTATGCCTTTTTGGATACAACAACCGCTGATGGTGTTACAAAGAACTTCTCCCTGAACCGTAGCGCCACATTCACCAGACCTATCAACACCGGAACTTCCACTAATGGACCGATTACAGCCGCGAAGGCTTCGCCGGAATTAATCCCGAATACCGCGACAGCCACAGCGATGGCTAACTCAAAATTGTTGCTGGCGGCGGTGAAGGAGAGCGTCGTCGTTTTGGCATAATCAGCTCCTACCTTTTTGCTCATGTAGAAAGACACTAAGAACATGATGACGAAATAGAATACCAACGGAATAGCTATGCGGGCTACATCCAACGGAATCTTGACGATGTACTCACCCTTGAGCGAAAACATGACGACGATGGTAAAAAGCAACGCTATCAGAGTAATGGGACTTATCCTCGGTATAAACGCTTGCTCATACCAGGAGCGGTTTTTGAGCTTGATGAGACTGAAACGCGTGATTATGCCGCCGATGAATGGGATGCCGAGATAAATAAAGACACTTTTCGCAATCTGTCCCATAGAAACATCGACAACTGTACCTTTGAGTCCCAATTTCGTCGGGAGAACAGTGATAAAGATGTAAGCGTAGACAGAGTAAAAGAACACCTGGAAAATTGAGTTGAACGCCACCAATCCAGCCGCATATTCTGTGTCGCCTTTGGCAAGTTCATTCCAGACGATTACCATAGCGATACAGCGCGCCAGTCCAATCATGATAAGTCCATACATATATTCGGGGTAGTCACGCAGGAATATTATCGCTAGAGCAAACATCAGAATGGGACCGACAATCCAGTTCTGGATGAGAGAGAGTGTGAGCACCTTGACGTCGCAGAAAACATCGCCCAGTTCTTCGTATTTCACCTTTGCCAATGGGGGGTACATCATCAAAATCAGCCCGATGGCGATAGGAATCGAAGTTGTCCCCACCTGGAACTTAGTGATGAATTTTACAAGCCCAGGAAATAAATACCCAGAACCTACTCCCACAGCCATTGCCAGAAATATCCACAGGGTGAGAAATCTGTCGAGAAAAGAGAGTTTAGCCGTCGTTTTTTCAGCCATTTCTAACAACCTCCTTGATTTTGAACAAGCTTCAAGCATTTTCTACTCTAAGTCTCAGGAATGGGGCAATGTCCTTCCTGTCCGCGTTTTTGAGTGCACGCTTCCAGCTTTTTTCGGTCAAGAAAAACCTGGTCAGAATCCTGCGCCCATTTTACAAGCGTATCAATTACCCGCCTGTGATATCGGTTCGTTTTGGGATTCGCCAACGAGTAAAACACCCAACGTCCAAAATATCGCGCTTCCGTCAAACCAGCGTTTCTGAGAATATTCAAATGCCGGGAGATGCGCGATTGCTTCATTCCCAAAACCTCTTCCACCTCACAGACGCATAACTCGCCATGCTGCAATAACAGCAAGATGCGCAGCCGAGTTGGGTCAGAAAGGGCTTTGAAAACGTTGACAATCTCTTGCATTTTATGCGCCCCCTTTTATCTGAGTATATTGATATATATCAATATATATGGTAACATATCCACAGGAAATTGTCAAGCTAAACTGTTAAAATTCAGCTTCCCTTTCTCAGGAGTAATTTTGGTTCGTAGTGAGGCAATTCATTGCCGTTCTTTTTTCCCTTGATTTATTTGCCTTAATCGTTTATAATTGGACTTTGGACAAATTTGGAAGACCGCGTGCCTTCTGGTTTATTCAAGAAAGGAACTTAAAGCCAAAATACTTATGTTACAAAGGAAAATATGGGCGAATTCTGCAATCGCCCTGACACAGGAGGATGTTCATGAAATACGGAATACGTGATGGCATGTTGAGAGAACCGCTAGAAACCATGTTTACAGTTGCTAAAGAGATCGGATTTGATGGTATCGAATACTGCATAGGTGGTGATTACAAAGATAGTCTATTGTGGCAAGCCGATGGTCCGGAAAAATTGAAAGCATTGGCTGACAAGGATAGTATGGAGATTTCGTCCCTATCGCCTGGTGTATTTTCTTCCCTGCATCCAGCGCTTCCCGATGCTGAGAAACGGGCAGAAGGTCAAAAGATGCTGACACACGTCATCGAAGTATGCCCGTTGCTGGATACCCATGACATACTCGTCCCTATGTTTCCGCGTGATTTTTCTGAGTGGCCCCAAGAAACATGGGACATGCTGGTGGACGGTTTCAAATCTCTCGCCGAAATTGCTGAAAATCACAAGGTCACCCTGGATCTAGAAACGACGTTCAATGCTGACCAACTCCTGATGATTATTGCCGGAATTGGGTCGGACTATGTAAAAGTCTACTACGATACTGCGAACCAAACTAATCGCGGCTATGATGTCCCTAGAGAATTGCGTCAGTTGGGCGATAAGGTGGGGATGATTCATGCAAAAGACACCGATGGCAAGATGTTGGGCGAGGGCAGGGTCGATTTTGAAAATGTGGATGCCGCTATCCGCGATATAGGTTACGACGGATATATCGTGCTGGAAACACCTACAGGAGACGATGCAAAAGCAGCCAACGCACAGAACCTGGCTTTTATTAAGCATAACATACAAGGAAGAATCTAAGATGACAGAAATGACTTCGCGAGAACGTTTGATGGTAGCAATGCGCCGGGAGCAGCCTGACCGTGTGCCAATTTTTATCAGAGGTGTGGGGATTACCGCGCCGAATTGGCGCGAAAATCTCAGGCATCCAAGTTATTTGCCGTTGTATGAAGCGGTTGCAGAAAGATGCGATTGGAAACATGGCTGGGGTTGTAGCACTGGTATTTTTTTGTCAGCGACGGACAAGGTTAAGTCTTATGCGCAAACACGTCCAGGAAAAGACGAAGATTTTGTCGTTCACGAGCGTATCCTCGAAACGCCCAAAGGCACGCTAAAAGCCGCTAGCTTCTCCAGCACCAAGGGCAAGCCGGGTATGGCTGATGAATATTACATCAAGGACAGAGAGGATGCCGAAAAATTTCTGTCAATTCCATATCTGCCAATCAAACCGGATGTATCATCTTTCTTCACAGAAGACCGCCGCATAGGCGACAACGGAATCGTGACCGTCTCGATGGGAGCTGACCCGATTTATTGGATTCAACAGATTATGGGGTCGGAATTGTTGGCAATCTGGAGCATCGAGGAGAGAGAATTGCTGACTGAAATGGTAGAGATGATGTTCCAGCGTTGTTATGATTTTGTAAAATATCTGGTGGAAAGCGGGGTTGGTCCAGTCTTTGAGTCTGCGGGACAGGAATTGGCGACACCGCCGCTGCTGTCGCCGGATGATTTTCGAGAATTCGTCGTAAAATACGACAAGCCTTTGATTGATTTGGTACATGAACATGGCGGATTGGTGCATATTCATTGTCACGGCAATCTGGATGCTGTTCTGGAAGATTTTGTCGAGATGGGGACGGACTGCCTACACCCGATGGAAGCCCCGCCTTGGGGGGACGTGCCGCTGGCTGAAGCCAAGCAGCGCATCGGTCGCGATATCTGCATTGAAGGTAACATCCAGATGGGCGATATCTACACTTGCACCGAGAAGGAGATGGAACAAATCTGCCTGGGCGCACTTCGCGACGGCGCGCCCGGAGGCGGATTCATCCTCTGTCCTTCCGCGTCGCCTTTTATACCAACACTTCAGGAGAATCATTTGAAGAACTATCTTAAAATTATCGATGTTGGCAGAAAGCATGGTCAGTATCCGATTAATTTGGGATAAGGAACTATTTGTAAGGCTTCAGAGAATCGGAGAATTAAGTGATTGAATCGTTGGAATCCCCACTATCGCTGGATCTATAATTC
>DTYX01000856.1 GCA_012961655.1 Candidatus Poribacteria bacterium | reverse complement strand
TTACCATATTTTGACAACTGGAGGTAATACAAAAAATTGCCCAAATACGCCTATCTTTAATCACGAATAATCAATAAGAGATGCTTCACTTCGTTCAGGATGACATATCAGAACATATTTATTTGACAGAGCTTTTAGGAGAGTCAATGGCAAATGTGATTCATGCAATGCTCTCTCAATTTTCGGGTGAACCCAGTAAATTATACTGAACAGAGATTTCCCATGATAGAATTTCTGGTTATTTCAGTAAACCATATCTCGGAGATTCGCGATTTTGGTCAATTTTGCCATTGGTGTCCACTCTTTATCGTTCGCATGTAGAGATTAGTTTTGATGGTTCTTTGATATTCAGCGTGGCAAACATTCTATAGAAACACGGGAATGCATGGATGGAATAATGGAGGGAAGGTTAGCTAATTTTGTAGGTCAAGATTCGGGAGGGTAACATTTCTCGCACAACGAAAACCGAGGTCGCTGGCCGAAACCTTTGGCTCCAGCCCGCCGCGAAACGCCACGCGGAGGTCGTTTGGCAGGTCATCCCAACTGCGGCCTCGGAGAACGCGAGGTGCTTTAACATTTGTGAAATTATTAACGATGGCGCCGCCTGCTATCGGATTATGTCTGGGGCTGTCCGCGTAGAAGCCTTCTATGTATTCATCCATGCACCACTCCCAGACGTTGCCCATCATGTCGTACAAGCCGTAACCATTCGGCGGGAAACTGCCAACGGGGGAGGTTTTTAACCACCTGTCCTGCCCACCTGTGTTTTCATAATTGGCGTCATTATGGGTGATGTCATCCCCCCACGGACGCCGTTTCCCCACCAAGCCGCCTCGCGCTGCCTTCTCCCACTCCGCTTCGGTGGGCAGTCGTTTTCCAGCCCATCGCGCATACGCCGCCGCGCCATACCAACTCACTTCAACTACGGGATGGTTCTCAAAGCCGGACTTGGGGCGATACCGTCCGTCAACCAATTCTATCAATTCGTCCCCATCGCCAATCTCCAACCAGACATCTCCGCCATCTCCCACGTGCGAGCCTTTGGTATTGAGAAATTTTGCGTACATGGCATTGGTCACCTCATACACATCGATGTAGAAATCGTCGAGGTAGACAGTGTGAACCGGGCGTTCGTCGCTGAAACCTTCATTGAAATGGTCGCCCATCTCAAACTCTCCTGCGGGAATCAAGCGCATCTTCGCGCCATCTTTTGCGAAGATAATCTCCTTAAAGGTTTTCACATCTCCTTCAGATACCCTAAATTCCGTTAATGCCTCCAGAGCTTCGGGAGTTCCTATCTTTTCCAACGCATCAGCGGCATTACGACGAATTTGCTCACCCTCACCCTCGTCCTGCAAGATCTTTATCAATGCGGGCACAGCATGTTGCCCAATTGTGGCCAAGGCATCAACGTTCCCACCCCGAATAAGAAATTCGATTCCGGTTGAAGTTGGTAGCGCCATAATATTCGCTTGTATTATCTCTTCATCAATTTTCACAGATGTTTGCCCTGTAAATATCACCTGATTTTTTGCAAGTAACTCAACAGAGACCGCATAAGTCCCAACAGGTATTTCATCAATCTTAATCGTTGTGTTTCTGTCCGTTATGTCAAACCAGCTATCAATTCCCGCTGCAGGAATCCTGACCCTAATGAATGCCTTTTGACCTGGTTCTGCTGCCTCTGCCGTCACAACAATCGCCGCTGGAGGGATAATGCCAATCTGTAGTTCAACCGTTTCATTTTCACCACAACCCATAAGCAAGAGTAAAACCGCGCAAAAGAAATAAATCCAGCTTACATGAAAC
>DTYX01000855.1 GCA_012961655.1 Candidatus Poribacteria bacterium | reverse complement strand
TTGGAAGTTTCAGAAGCGGCGCTGAATCGTGCGAAGCAAGCGATATAAGATTTACTTCAAGACCGCACATAGACGGTCTATTATGGACGTGTTAAGGATGTTAAAGACAAGCCTTTGACTAAAGCTTACCCAAAACTATTTTTACAGGAGAAAACAATGATAACAATATCCTTTTCCATTATGCTCTCACTGCTTTCGGCATTATCGTCGGAGGGAAACCTAAAACAGGGATATCCGCCTGAGGCGAAAATGTTGATAATTCATGCCGACGATATTGGCATGTGCCATGCCGCAAACGAAGCTACGATTAAAGCTCTTGAAAAAGGCATCGTTACATCCGGGAGCATCATGGTCCCCTGTCCATGGTTCCTGGAGATAGCCGAATATTGTCGCGTACATCCCGAAGCCGATTTGGGCATTCATCTGACTTTGACCAGCGAGTGGAAACACTACCGTTGGCGTCCCGTTTCCTCCATAGACAAGGTTCCAGGTCTGGTGGATGACGAAGGATATCTTTGGCATTCGGTCGAAGATGTGGTGAAACATGCCACTGCGGATGAGGTCGAAACGGAGATACGAGCGCAGGTTCAGCGGGCAATCGATTTTGGCGTCGAGCCGACGCACATCGACACCCACATGGGGACGGTGTACGCTTCGCCGGAGTTTTTTCAAGCGTACTGTAAAGTGGCGCGTGAATTTGGTATTCCACCGATGATTGTTTCGCCGAAATCAGAGATTGCCCAACAGAGATTGAGAGATGACCCGACGATGGCGTCGTATTTCGAGATGTTCAGCACACTTTCTAGTGAGTTTCCAGCCCTTGATGAGCTTGCAACTGGTGTCAGTTCAGCGGAACTCGAACGCCGCCGAGAGGAATATAAAGAAGGTATTCGTAACCTTAAACCAGGTGTGACTCAGATAATCGTTCACCTCGGACTCGACCACCCGGAGATGCAAGCCATTACTTCATCCTGGCTTTCCCGATATAACGATTTCCGAATATTCACCGAACCTGAGATGAAGCAGTTTATCGAAGAACAAGGGGTCAAGCTGATAGGATGGAGGGATTTGAAAAAATGACAAAATATCTCGAACCCGCCAAAGAAATCAATGTCTTTGGCGAATACGATGCGGTTGTCGTCGGCGGTGGAACCGCTGGACTGTCAGCTGCCATTGCCAGCGGAAGAAAGAATGCGCTTAGATGATAGCAGATACTTTGAATAACAGGGTGGGGGGGAGATGCAATTTGCGTATTTCTAAACATCCGTCGTGGATTAAAGCGAAAATCCCCGCCGGACAGAATTTTTTCGATGTCAAGAGGATGTTGCAGAGGTTAGAACTTCACACTGTGTGCGAGGAAGCGCGCTGCCCCAACATCGGAGAATGTTGGCACAACCGTACTGCGACGTTTATGATTTTGGGGAATATCTGCACTCGGCGATGTAAGTTTTGTGCTGTGACAAAAGGTTTGCCGACGGAACTTGATGAATCCGAGCCAGAGAGAATTGGCAGAGCCGCGGCTGAACTCGGATTGAGACATTTAGTGATTACTTCGGTGACGCGGGATGACCTCAGAGACGGCGGCGCAAGCATATTCGCGCGCTGCGTCACAGAAGCGCGCAAGCACAATCCCGGCTGTTCCGTTGAAGTGCTTATCCCCGACTTTCAGGGAGATTTCTCCGCGCTGGCAAAAGTAGTCGCCGCTAAGCCGGATGTCTTGAATCATAACATCGAAACAGTTTCGCGTCTGTATCCATCCATTCGACCGCAGGCGGATTATCACCGGTCATTGACTTTACTGCAGCAAGCGAAGGAGATGAATAAGAGTATTCTGACCAAGTCAGGTCTGATGGTAGGGCTTGGGGAGATGGTGATAGAAATTCTGCAAACAATGCGAGACCTGAGAGATTCAGCTTGCGACCTTTTGACAATAGGACAGTATCTATCACCCTCACAGAGCCATCTGCCCGTCGTGCGATATTATCATCCGGATGAATTTGAGGAATTGAAAGAAGCAGGCGAGGAGATGGGATTTCGGCATGTTGAATCCGGCCCTCTGGTGAGAAGTTCCTACCACGCGCGCCGACAGGTGGGATAATCTCAGACGAGAAATCGATAAAATAGGCTTATAACTAAATTAGATTTTCTTCGTCTATAAAATTGGCGATTTGTTCAAAAGTCGGATTTCGTCGCCACTGAAGAGGAGGATGAATCGGTTTGTCGTCTTCTGAGCGAAGGGTTTTCTCAGAAAAAGGATAAACTTCGTATCGATTTTCCAAATTCGACTTTTCAGTCGAGATGTGAATCTCGACCTACACAATTGAGCTTTCTCAGAAAGTAAAAGGAGGAATTCAAAATGACTCGAAAATTTTGCTGGATGGCAGCAATCCTGATTATCGTTTTTGCTCTATTAACAGTGGGTTTGGCTCAGGAGGAATCCAAGAAGCCCGATTACCTGAAGGAAAAAGAGCAGATGGTGAAGTCAGAAAAACCACGACCAGTAGAACTGGAAAAATCGGACAAGCCGACGCAGCAGTATATCAAAGCTGCATTTGTAATCGTGAGAGAATTTATAACAGATGCTCGCGGAATCATCGTGCCGGTTTTTCATACAAATTCACTAATCATTAGGGATACTCAGAAAAATCTGCGCGACATCGAGACTATAATTGAGCATATCGATGTAAAAGGAAAATCTTTATGAACTTCTTTGAGAACTTCAGGGTCAGTGCTTCTGCTTCCGATGAGTCGTTCCCGCGCTTCATGTATCCCCGCTTTCAATTTTTCTTTTTGAGTAATCCTCGGATATTAGGCGGCAGTTGATTTTGTGGTTTCGTTTTAGACATGAAAATCACCTCCAAGTTCAAAATGTAATCCCCGACTATTTAACGGGCATCCTGGATTGGATAGACTCTAAAGAATGAGCGAAGCGAACAGTTTGCGAAATTTCCGCGCGATGAGATTGCGGCGCAGCGCTTCGATGCCGTCTGTGGGGCGGACATTTTTCGGGCAGGCGTCGATACACCGAAAAACCGTATCGCAGCCCCATACGCCGCTTTCTGTGTTGGCGTTTTTTAACGTTTCGTCACCGCGTGAATCCCTTGTGTCGGCGATGAAGCGGTACAGCTTCGCTAAGGCTGCTGGGCCGAGGTATTTTTCATCGCGCCCCAACACAGGACACGAACCGTAACAGGCAGCGCACAAAATGCAATTGACATACTGGTCGATTTTTTCCCGTTCTTTAGGACTCATCAGCCGCTCTTTCTTCGGTGGATTGGAAATTTCATGCAGCCACGGTTGAATTTGCTGTAAAGAATCCCAGAACGGCGCCATATCGACGACCAGGTCTTTAATGATGTTCAGATTTGGAAGCGGTTCGAGAACGATGGTTTCCGCTCCGATGTTTTGAAGTTGCACGCGGCAGGCGAGGTCAAACTTGCCGTTGATGAGCATAGCGCAGGAACCGCACACCGCTCCACGACAGGAGTAACGGAAAGCTAATGTGCCATCCCGCTCGTCTTGAATCTGAAGTAAGGCTTCCAAAACGGTCATGCTCATCTGCTCAGAAATCTTTCTTACCTCAAATTCCTCATATCGCGGTGGCTTATCGGTCTTTGAGTCGTAGCGAAAAATCTTTAACCGGATTGCTCTCTGAAAACCCCGGACGTCCCGCTTTAGCGGGGGAATCTCCCCGGTTCCTCGACTGAAAGTCGGGCGTCCAGCCGGGAATTCGTTTAATCTTTGATTATTTTCAATACTTTCGTTCTTCTGGTTCATATTTTGTGATGGTAACATTTTTGAATCGAATCTCCGGTTTTTCATCTGTATAACAAGCCATTGTGTGTTTGAGCCAGTTTTGGTCGTCTCGTTTGGGATAATCAAGTCGGAAATGCGACCCGCGACTCTCCTGCCTTCTCAAAGCTCCTATTGCGATGAGTTCAGCTAAATCCAACATGTAACCCAACTCGATGGCGTTGTAAAGTTCCTGGTTCAGATAACGCACCTCACTTTTGACTGAGATATGCTGGGCTCTCTCCTTTAATTCCCGTATCTTCTTCAGGCATTCCGCCACCGACTTCTCTTCCCGAAACAATCCTAAATTTTCATCCAGAGCTAGTCTCATCTCTTCCCGAATGACAAACTGACGTTCTGAATTGCATCTATTTTGGCATAGCTGCTGAATCCTCGCGTCTGCAGATTTTAAGGTATCTTGCAATACTTCATTGTTGCTACTGGACGACGTTTCGCGAACGTACCTCGCCGCGGACGCGCCGGATATTTTGCCGAAGACGATAGTTTCCAAGAGTGAATTCCCGCCCAAGCGATTGGCGCCGTGGACGCTGACGCAGGCGCATTCGCCGGCGGCGAATAATCC
>DTYX01000854.1 GCA_012961655.1 Candidatus Poribacteria bacterium | reverse complement strand
AAATGATATTCACGTTTTACGCATTACGTATTACGTTTATGTCTTACAACCATTATGATGGGAGATTTCAAGCCTAATTTAGTATTAGTATCTATCCGGAAAATGCTCGGTGTGGATTGGCAAACCAAAATTCGTATCATTTTTTGGATGACTGGTGATTGGTGAGTAGTACTCAGTAACCAGTTTACCAATAACCAGTAACTATTCCTCTATCAATGAGCCATCGGCTCTACTGACCTGCAATAACCCGGACGTAGTGCCCAGCCACAGGGAATCGTCTTTTACGCAGATGGATTTGATGCTATGCGGGGAAAGTGATTCGCCGATATCCACCAGTCCCGCCAGTTCCCGGTCATACTTTGCCAGACCTGACATTGTCCCAAGCCAGAGGAGTCTATCATCCACCATCGGGGAGTTGAAGTGTCACTTTTTCCCATACTCCATCTTTGTATGCATACAGGCCGGTTTGTGTTCCCACATACACAAGGTTTTCATTGACGATGCAGATTGCGTTTATGACCTTACCAGCCAAGCCTCCATTAGTTCCGTAGTGGGTTGCGTTTCCATTGCCGAGCTCGTATCTCCATATTCCATCATCTGTTCCTATCCACAGAGACGAATCCCCGTCAAAAGCCAGGTCAGTTATCAACCGACCGGAAAGCCCAAGGGATATTTTATCCCACCCGATTTCAGAATTTTCACCCTACTCATCGAAATGGCGCTTGGTAATCCCAATTGCGTAGTAGACTACACATGGGACGGGTTCAGCACATCCTGGTGAGACGGCTGCACCCGCGCGTAATAGTTTCATAAGATTCAAACTCAGATTTACTCATTGTGTACTCCAAAGCTTTTCCATTATCTTCTTCGCAAAATTGCCCCCGCGAATACATTGAAGTGCAACCTGTAGGGCCTCTCCATTGTCGTATTCAGAGACGATCTTCTTTAGCGCAGTCGGAGACGTTCTTTTCAAAGTCTGAATCTCCTGAATCAGCAACGGCAAAGCTCTTACCACATTGTCCACAATGGTCACACTCGCCCTTTTAGCCGTCCGTGACATCGGATTCACATCAACCGTAACCACATCCTTGCCCATCTTGCGCAGCGCTTCACAACGGTCGCCGTCTTCCAAAGGCACAAATACCACATCTGCCTTGAAGATACCCTCTGGATGGACAAACTTTCGGTTCGAGTCGATAAACGAAAGCTGAGCTTGCTTCGTAGGCATCAACACCACAAGAGCGCTGTGTTCCAACAAATGACGTTGCATCGCCTGCTCTCGCTCCTTCGAAGCATGGAAGATGTTCACTTCCAACGGTGCATTCAAACTCTTTCCCAACTCTACTAATTCATCGGGAACCAGCGCCGCTGCGTTACCATTTACGGAAATCACGGGATGTTCAGCTAGCAGGAGCATCGCCGCCGCCGCTCGGATAGCTGCCCTGGCGAACGATTGTGTCTCTTCTCCGATGAGATAGTCAAAAGCCTCGCCGCGACCGTGGGCAATCAGACCATGCATAGAAGTAATCCCTTGCTCTACACCTTTTACAATCGCATCTCGTATCTTCAAAGACAAGTACCGGGGATGACTTTCAGGCACATCGCTCATTTACAACACCCTGCCTTTCTGGATGGAGAGCATCGTCTCTTTCGCGCCTTCAAAGGGTTGAGTACTGAACACGGCGTTCCCCAGCATAATCATAGAAGCATATCCGTTCTCATTTTCAATTTCTTGAATGACGTGTTGCACTCTTCTATCTCTCAGAAGCCCGCTGTTGAGGGCAAACGATTTGGAAATCTTAATACATTCATTGAAGTTGATAGAATTGGAGTTCGATTTCATTAATTCTTCTATCCCTCTCAACGCCGCATCAGCGGCTCTGTTGATGCGCTCCTTCTGCTCTGCATCTCTGAGGACTTCTTTGGTCTGGATGGGGCCGAAATACCTGTAATAGACGGGCTGTTCTGGAACGGGTAATCGCTCAGCAGCCAGGGGATGCCCTTCCTGCAATTTGACCAGACATCCGCCGTGGTATTGCGCGCAGACGTCTCCTAATCCGGTCAGATTTTCCACTTCAGCCACGTGCGCGGTCATCGCCAGTTGCTCTTCAGATCTACCCAGTTCCAGCAGTTCATTCACCGCATACGCCGTAGCCAAGGCGGAAGCGCCGCTCAAGCCGAACCCGCACCCCAAGGGCAGCGGAGATACGATTTCTACGCGCATCGGTTGGGGAGTCAATTTCTGAACAATCGAAACAACAGTTGGGAAACAAATCTCACTGCTATTGAACAGAACAGTAGTTTGGTTATCTTCGGAAACTGTCACCACAGCTCCTTCTTTGACCGTAAATCCCATGCCTAACGAATGCATCTTGGTAGGGTCTCTATGTGGGATAATCTTGAACATACAAGAGATGTTGCCGGGCGCAAATGCTTCGGTCTGTTCCATATTCATCTCCTTATATTTTCCTCTACGCGCTCAAAGCGAATATCTTCTTTTCGATGTCATCCTTACTTCTTGGTGGACACGGATAAATTACAGACATATGTATGTGCGACAAATCTCTGTACTTGAAAAAGGGAGAGTATAGCATTTCTGAGTTTCTTGCCGCAACCGTAATTATACTATACCACATTTACACTGTCAAAGAAATTTCTCACCTCGCGGAGAATGTTTATTCATAAAGCAAATGTGTCATTAGCTGAGGTTCCAAAAGGATAAAACAGGCAGTGTTTCAGATTTGTTGATTCTAAAATTTTAACGCAACTTTGCGTTAAGTTCCTTTT
>DTYX01000853.1 GCA_012961655.1 Candidatus Poribacteria bacterium | reverse complement strand
TGAAGCTCCCTAACTAACAAATCAGCACCTATCATAATATTTTCCTCCTACTCATTTTGAACACCAAATTATACCATAGAAGGTTATTGCTGGGAAGCCTATTATTCTGACGCCAAAGAACTTATTAAAAAGGAGTCTGCTGCTTACGGGCAATCATAGCATGATTTTTCATTCGACAAAAACGCGGAAAAGTAGTAACATAAGCGAATTAAGAATTTCTCATCCCCCGATTAAGTTTCATACTTTATCTATATTTCTCTTTCGACAGCAGTAGCCAGCGGCTTCAACTCCTGCATCAACCGCGCGAATTGTTCCGGCAGAAGCGATTGTCTACTGTCACCGGTCAGAGAGTGTTCCGGGTCGTGATGGACTTCGATTAGTAATCCATCCGCGCCAGCAGCGACTGCGGCTTTCGACATCGGTGCGACGAGATGCCGTAATCCCGTTCCATGACTGGGGTCGACGATGACCGGCAAATGGCTCAAACTTTTCACGGCAGGCACAGCGTTGAGGTCGAGGGTATTGCGGGTATAGGTTTCAAAAGTGCGCACTCCACGCTCGCACAACATTACATTGCCATTGCCTTCAGATAGAATATACTCGGCGGCCAACAGCCATTCTTCGATTGTCGCTGACATTCCGCGTTTGAGCATAACCGGCTTGCCGGATGCACCGACCTCTTTTAATAGAAAAAAATTCTGCATATTTCTCGCTCCGAGTTGCAGGATGTCACAGTGTTCGACTACCAACTCGACATCTCTCGGCGTCATGACCTCGGTGATAATACCAATCCCTGTTTCCGCTTTGGCCTCAGTGAGCATATTCAGTCCTTTTTCTCCGAAGCCCTGGAAGCTGTATGGGCCAGTACGCGGTTTGAACGCCCCACCGCGGAGAAATTTGGCACCAGCTTCACTCACGACCTTGGCGATATGTACTATCTGTTCCGTGCTTTCGACGGCGCAGGGTCCAGCCATGACGACAATCTCTTTCCCGCCAATTTTAACGCCATTGACTTTGATTACCGTGTCCTCTTGCCTAAAATCTCTGCTGGCTAATTTATAAGGCGCTGTAATCGGCATAGTGCGGTCAACACCGGGCATCGCTTCCAGCGGCGTCTCACTTAATTTCGTCCTATCTCCGATAACACCTATCAAGGTGCGCTGTTCACCGACGGAGATATGAACATTCAATCCGACGGATTTGACCCGTTCTACGACGTTATCTATCTGTCGTTGGGTTGCTTCAGATGTCATTATAATAACCATTGTTTAATCCCTCCTTGGTAAAACAAAAAAGCCCATCACCGAGATGTCCGATGATGGGCTTTAAAATTGTTATAGCTTTTGGTTACTTTTCCTTCACCACTTCTACTGCCCACCATCTCTGAGTGTAAAAATACAAGCCCAGATATAGCTTCAAGGCATAGATATAGCTATAGTAAAATTTTCCAGACCAATTTATCTGGGATATTAAGTTGGTGAGCGGTTGAATGTTTTGCATAAAAATTTCTATCCTTCGTATGCAATTTCTATATCTAAGCAACGGATTGTGAGACGCTGAATATTCTGTGAAGAGGAGAATTTCTTACCGTTCATTCTTTTTCT
>DTYX01000852.1 GCA_012961655.1 Candidatus Poribacteria bacterium | reverse complement strand
TACAATCTAGGAGAAAACGGGTTTCTGGCGAAACTAGATATTCATTTTAGTCGTCCCCAAGTCACGCTCAATTTACCCGATGTGTCTACCGACTTGCCTCTAATCTCCTCAATAAAACGATTTTTAATCAACTCAGCGTATTCTTTAGCCATCTGGGCATTTGGGGGAACAGCAGTGCCACAGCACGATGTGTGGAAATTGATAAACCAACCCTTCATGTCTTTGCTTCGATAAGCAATTGGGTCAGCATTTATCCCATCATCGGCGTAACTCTCAAATTCAAACCCGTTGGCTTGCAGGACAGCAAGACCGGATGGACGATTCGATGTCCATTTCTTCAGGGAAGGGATGTATTTTTTCCCCAGTTCCGTCGGTTTGACTTGCGTAACCGTTCCATTGGTCACCGTCACCCCAAAGACACTTCGTTGACCGGCGCCGCCGGCTGTGATACGCGCTCCCTTATCCCAAAAGTAGTAGAAGGCGTAATCCCCGGTAAAGCCACCAATTCCACCTTCTCTCAACCAGGTATAAACTAGATCTTTCTTCCCCTGGTTCTTAAAAATTGTCCCTGGAGTAACACCTTGCGTTACGAGATAAGCTCCCTTTTGGTTATTTTTCATCCATTCCGCTAAGCCATCACTGTCCACAATTTCGGCTGTTATCTTTTTATTTTCCAACTCTTCTACAAGCAGATTGGCGAACTCCTGAGCGTTGTTAATGCCTAATGTCTGGACGCTTGCGTCATAAAAAATCGCGACGTTCTGAGCAAAAGTTAAATTCACCAAAAGCATGCAAAGAGCTATGGTCAAGATGACAAATCTCTTCATTTTCTTACTCCCTTCTGTTCCAAGTTTCTATGTTTAACGAAAGAACGACGAAATTAGTAACTCTTTATCTGTCCCCACGAGGTGGCAAGTTTGCCAGCAGCGGAAACAGCAAGCATTTTAGTAAACCCATCATCCATGATTGTCTTAATATCATCATCTTCCAGAGCCACATGGAAAATGGCAACTTCGTCCAGAATACCGGTGAAAAAATTACCGGTGGGGTCATAAACACCACAGCCGCCGATATTAACTTTAAAAGAGGAACTTCCGTGATTGGCATAAGCTCCCTTCTTTTCAGTCATTTCCCCATCGATGTAGACTCTCGTAAATTCTTTGCTTGCAGTTCCTGCAATATGATGCCACTCGTTGAAAGAATGGTTATAGGTTACATTCAATCCCCCTGCAGTAGGAGTCCAAAGCTGGACAGTGGTGGGATTGATAAACCCAAACTCAGGGGCATCATTCTGTCCTACCAAACCAATTCTGTTTGCTGTTAGCTTTCCCGGATTTGCCCAGAGAACTATCGAAAACTCTTCGACACTCTCAAGCAGTTGCTCGTCTGTTTGAACACAAGCATCTTTGCCGTTAAACTCCAAGGCACTGCCAAACTTCCCCTTAACCCATTTGGCATTCTTGATTGTGCCATCATTGCCCTGTGCGGACAAATCCTTGGCTACATCACCTTTACCTTCATCAAAAAGCCATATTCCAACAGCGGTTTCAAGGTCTATTTCGGCATAACTAATGCCTGCCAACATTAAACTGATAACGATTATGCCTGTGAATACCAGGCTTAATCTTGATACTGTGGTTTTCATTTTTTACTTACCTCCGTTTAGTTCGGATTTTGATGCAACTGACGATGGGCCTAAAGTCAGCGCATTCAAGCCAGGGTTATACCAGGCTAGATATTCTCCAAAGCGTCTTTTTCAGTATCGTAAATCTTCAGAATCTGAGAAGCGCCTATGAGGTCGAAAGTGCGGCGAATCTTAGGTTCTACATTGCATAAAACCAGGTCACCACTGCGTCCCCTTACCAAAGTTCGCATTCCCACCAAAGCGCCCACAATAGTACTGTTGATAAAGTCGATTTTATCAAAGTTGATGATAAACTTCTTCCGTCTCTTCTTCACCAATTCCGCTAGCTGGTTTTTTATAGCAAGAACTGATAGTCTATCCAATTCGGTCAGAAGTTCTATTATTGTTACCTTACCTTCCTTTCTTATAGCAAAAACATCCATCATCTTAGAACCCTCCTTCCTTCGGAGATAATTGTTATGCCAACAATTCCTCAAGCATCCACGAAACAAAAAAACCTGTTGATACAAAAACGGAGTATCAACAGGCGTCATCGCCTTTATATCAAATTAGAGTATGACAACCATCGTCTGCTCTAGAAACTTGCTTTTTGTTTTGTTATTATATTAGCATAACATATCTACCTTGTCAATAATAAATTATACCCTGGACTGACCCGAAAACTCAGTTTAAAATGCTTACAATGCCTACAATGTTAATTCCGAATTCCGATTTTGATTCATGCAATGCTCTCTCAATTTTCGGGTGAACCCAGTTTGAATGTTTCGTTGACGTCCAGAAATATAAAAATCTTGACTTTCCGGACGAAATAGGTTATCATGGGTAAAAATAACTAATGCTATCAACCACATCCTTAACAAATGGTATCCAATTGGTAGTTTATATAATTTTAATCTTTTTGGAGGGAAAATGATAGCAGAAACAGCGAAAGATTAAAATACTGCAACCTCCTGATACGCGGGATTTGGAGTAGTGGAGTTTGTGCAGACAGCGGAAAAGCACCGACAAAAAGGGGTTGCATCGGCTTTACTCGTCCAACTTATCAAAGGAGATAAATCATGAGCAAAAAGTATCGTGTAGGTATTATTGGATTCGCCCACATGCACATCAACAATGTTGCGGCGCTCTACGCGCAACATCCCCAGGTCGAATTAGTCGCCTGTGCGGACACCGTTCCCGATAAGCCGGAGTTGCGTGAAGCGCCCTACACTCGAGCTTGGAACCTCAATAACGCCCTGACCAACATTGGCGTTCCGAAAGCCTACGATGACTATCATGAGATGTTAAAAAAAGAGCAATTCGATATCATTATCTGCTGTTCTGAGAACGCTAAACACCCTGAAGTCGTCGAAGCCTGCGCCGCGGCGGGAACTAATGTATGTGTAGAAAAACCGATGGCGATGTCGCTCTCACATGCGTTGCGGATGGCGCGCGCCTGTCAGGCGGCAGGTACAACTCTGCTCGTTAATTGGCCCCTCACCTGGTCGCCGTCAGCCCGCAAAGCCAAGGCTTTGATTGACGAGGGCGTCATCGGACGGGTGTTGGAGATTAAGTGGCGTGCAGGGCATACCGGCCCATTGGGTCCAGGAGCCGCCCACGCTGGCGTGAGTGAAACTGCTGACGCTATGACTGGCGCTGAACGCGGAGCCACGTGGTGGCACCAGACCGCTGCTGGAGGCGGTGCGATGCTGGACTACTGCTGCTATGGAGCGATGGTCTCACGCTGGTACATCAATGAGCCGGCAATCGCCGCTGTCGGAATGAAGGCAAACCTCGACAGCCAATGGGGGGATGCCGATGACAACGGCGCCATAATAGTCCGGTTTCCAAACGCCATGGCTCTGCTTGAAGGTTCATGGACTACCTGGCATCACGGTGTGGCCACCGGTCCCATCGTTTATGGCACAACAGGTACCATAGTAGTGGAAAGCAGAGATGGCAAACCTGTCGTCCGTCTTGAACGCGGCGGAAACCAGACGACTATCTACGAGTCTGAACCGTTGCCTGAAGGTCGCCAACAAGTAGCTGAAGAGTTCATACATCACCTGGAAACCGACGAGCCATTGCATCCCACGCTTGAGATGATGTTCAATCTGGGAGTCATGGCTATCCTCGATGCGGGTGTTCGTTCAGCGGAAAGTGGCAAATTAGAGACGGTGGACAGCGCTGTCTGGCAAATCGGTTAATCGTGTTTGTATTTAGCTACGGAACGGAGTGGAGTAGTATCAACAATAAAGGAGGGGACGAGTTTGGGAGAAAAGGTAATGGACATGCGCAAGAATCTTCAAAATAAACTATTTCTCTCTTCTATGATGGGGACTACCGATGGCTCTTTCTGCGCGGAAAGGGGCAACGGTTGCGCGATGGTTCAGATTGGAGCGTATTTAGCGGAGCCGCCGGCTTATGGCAAAAGGAACCTGGTCTTGCCCCCGGAAGAGGAAGAATGTATCAACTTTTTCGCCGATGAATGTAAGCAAGCGAAGAGAAGTTCAGAAATTAGCGTCTGTTTAAATCTCGCCACACCTGAACTTGAATGGGGTTTGCAAGCCTCTGAATGCTTTTACAAAGCTGGCGGAGATATTGTAGAGATTAATATTCACGGAGGCTATGGGCCATATCTTCGGCTTGGGAAACTCAAAGCTATGGTTCTACCTGAAAATAGACCTGAACTTTTTAGATGGCTTGAGGCTTTCTCTGAGATTGATGTTCCAGTAATTGCCAAGTTTAGAGAGGGCGTAATCCCCGATTACAGTCCGGTTCTCGATAGAGTTGCAGAGATGAATCTTTTCGGCGTGCATTTCAACATCAGAAACGATGAAACGAAGAAACCCGATATAGAATTTGTCAGAGACGTTAAACAGAGGTATTCCATTTTCCTTTTGGTTAGCGGCTATGTTAGAGATAGTGAGACAGTAGGGAAACTTTTTGAAGCTGGCGCCGATATGGTAGGGTTTGCGGAGCCAGTTATGAAAGACCCTAAGTTTATCAGTGAGATTGCCGGTCAACTGATTTAGCGAATGTGCAGAGATTTACACACAATGAGTAAAATAACGGATAAAGTACGTTCCTACGCTGAAGTAATTCATCGGATAAAAAACTTAAAGAAGCATTCGAATAGCTTCGCGATAATCAAATTGGGGGAAATATGCTGTCTTCAGGGAAGCTATGATATGTTTTGCATTCAAGTCGGTACCCCCGCCAATCCGAAGACGAAAAGGATTTTCCTGTCCGCGGGCATTCACGGGGACGAACCGGCTGGTGTCGAGGCAATACTCACTTTTTTAGAATATTTCCATGAATACGAAGTATTGTTTGAAGGAGTGGCAGCAACTATACTGCCGTGTGATAATCCCTTTGGCTATGAACGAAATACTCGCGAGAACGCCGATGGATTGGACTTAAATCAGCAATTTCAGAATCAAGATAGCATCCAGGAGATACGTTTGATAAAAAAAGCTATTGGGCGGAGCAGCTTCGACATGGCTCTGGCTTTTCACGAAGATGTGGAAGGTGAAGGTTTTTACTTGTGGGAACGCAAATGCACGACTTTGAAGTCAATTGGCGAGCTAGTCGTTCAAAGGGTGGCGCAGGATTATCCTATTGAGCGCAAAGCGCAAATTGAAGGCTTTCCCAACAGACAGGGCGTCATCTCACTTGATAAACGGTATCTTGAAAAAGGTTGGACGCAAGAGTACTATCTGTTTCGGCATGGAACGAAATATTGCTTTACTCTTGAAAGCCCGGTTAATATGTTGTTTCAGAAGCGAGTTGAAATGCACCTGTTGGCTCTAAGGACATCGCTTCAATTACTTCATCAACACTGGCAATGAAAGTATACGTTATACCATTTTGCCAGAAAGATAAAGCATAACATCTCTCTGCCCTGCCTTCCTAATCTTTTGACCTTTAAACGTATCTTTACCGCAAAAGAGTGATAACTAAAAAAGTCGTATAAATATTCTCTATCAGGAGGGAATCGCGTGAATCACCCCAACATCTTATATATTCATTCTCATGACACGGGCCGTTATGTGCAGCCTTACGGCCATGCCATTCCGACGCCTAACATTCAACGGCTTGCGGAACAAGGGGTTTTGTTCAGACAAGCTTTTTGCGCCGGTCCGACCTGTTCGCCGAGCCGGGCTTCTTTGCTGACCGGTCAATGCGCTCACAGCAGCGGCGTGATAGGTCTGGCGCATCGCGGTTTTTCGCTAAAGGATTACAAACAACATATTCTACACACGCTTCGTAAAGTTGGCTATCATTCAGCCTTGAGCGGAGTTCAGCATATAGCTAGAAATGCTGAGATTATCGGCTATGACCAGGTTTTGACAGCGCAAGGCGGCAAGGCCGCGTCAACTGCGGTGGATTTTCTAAGCGACGCGCCGCCGCAACCGTTTTTCCTCTCTGTGGGATTTGGCGTGACACATCGTAAGTTTCCCGAACCGGGTCCGGCTGAAGACGCCCGTTACTGTCTTCCGCCCGCTCCGCTGCCCGATACCCCTGAAACCCGTCGGGACATGGCTGCCTTCAAGGCAAGCGCTCGCATCCTCGACCGGAACATCGGCGACGTGCTTGAAG
>DTYX01000851.1 GCA_012961655.1 Candidatus Poribacteria bacterium | reverse complement strand
TATCGGAATATAATTTACAAAGCAGTAATGCGCTGTTAAATTTGTTTTGATCATTGTAGCGCAATCTGTTAGATCGCCAGCAACAGACGAAGTCACGTTGTAAAAATTCGGTACTATGAAGGATAAAAATTTCTCCGCTAAGTATCAGGATAAACTGATTACCGGACGAATCCGATGGCATATAATTATCATTGGACTGCTTCTGTTAGTTGCGAATAGTTATTGGGTACTCATGGGCAGCGAAGTTTGGCACTCAACCCAGTTGACCATCGCTTCGCTTTTTTTTAATGCCGTTTTCACACTGTTACTGCTTGTGATTATTAATCTGGCTATTCAGCGGATTGCGCCGCGGTTTGCTCTTTCACAAGCAGACCTGTTTACCATATATACCATGATAGTGATGCTCTCCACTATTAGCGGCCATACCATGATGGGCTATCTGCTTCCGGGGATTGAACATCCGTTCCGGTTCGCTTCGCCGGAAAACGAATGGGAACAACTCTTCGGAAGTTACCTGCCTAAATGGTTGACAGTTCACGACCGTGATGCGCTGGCGGGATACTTTCAAGGGGAATCGTCGCTCTACATTGGTAGCCATTTAAGAGCGTGGCTGCCTCCAGTGCTTTCTTGGTCGTTGTTTATCATCGTGCTATGGACTGTGCTAATGCTTTTGAATGTGGTCTTGCGCAAGCAGTGGATGGAAAACGAAAAGCTCAGTTACCCAATCGTTCAGTTACCACTTGCCATGGCGACTGAACCCGCTAAATTCTTCAAGAACCGTTGGATGTGGGCTGGCTTCACCATTGTAGCCATCATTGACATCATCAACGGCTTAGGATTTATCTTCCCGTCGATTCCCATGCTTCCAGTCAAAAACCATCGCGTTGGACAGTTTAGCATGCGTCCGTGGAATGCTATGGGCGGAATCTATATCTCTTTTTATCCCTTCATCGTTGGATTGATGTTCTTCACACCGCTGGACTTGTCATTTTCATGCTGGTTTTTCTACATCATCGGCAAGTTACAGCGCGTGTTCGGCAGCGCGGTAGGATGGAAAGACATCTATTTCTACGAACAGTCCATCGGGGCGTGGATAGCCTTTGGACTCATTCCGATTTGGTTGGGGCGAAGATATTTCTGGCAGATATTTAAAAAGATTGTCAGTGTGGCGAACAAACCTGCCACTACACTCGACGATTCAACGGAGCCTGTGAAATATCGCACCGCTGCACTCGGTATCATCGGTGGAATGATAGTTTTGGGGTTCTTCTGGATACAAGCTGGTATGTCGCTCTGGGTAATGCTGTTGTACTTTATTCTCTATTTTCCAATGGTTTTGGGAATCACACGTAGCCGCGCTGAAATCGGCCCTCCGGTACATACTCTCATCTATGTAGACCCAGGACGGACACTCGTTACAACTTTGGGCACGCGCCGATTAGGCCCTGTCAATCTAACGATGTTTACTTTGCTTTACCCGTTAAACCGCTGTTATCGCGCTAATCCGATGCCAAGCCAACTGGAAGGATTTCGGATAGCGGAACGGGCGGGAATTGATAATCGACGAATGATGTTTGGCATGCTGCTAGCGATTGTAGTCGGGGTGTTGGTCACTTTCTGGATTTACCTTCACGTGCTTTACCAGATGGGTGCGGCGGGCAAAGCGCGCGGCTGGATTGTCTACATGGGCTGGGAAACCTACAACCGCTTGCAATCCTGGTTAGTACATCCAAGAACGCCCAACTACAGCGAGATGTCCGGCATCAGTAGCGGATTTCTGTTTACCCTATTTTTGATGCTAATGAAAGCCAGGTTCATCTGGTGGCCTTTGCATCCGGGCGGATATGTGCTGACGACGGGCGCTGGATTGGGGCGCTCGTGGTTTGCGGTGTTCATAAGTTGGGCTCTAAAAGCAATTATTCTCAAATACGGAGGCGCTAAACTCTATCGTAAAACGGCGCCATTCTTCCTTGGACTTATTCTGGGCGACTATACTCTTGGTTGCCTGTGGAGTTTAATCGGCATCGCCTTTCAGATGCCGACTTATGGGGTGTGGCATTAGTGGACAGTTGGCTGAATAAGTGGGTGGTTTAGTTCCATCTGTATTATTGTCTTGATTCCACTATTTTGTTATGGTATAATTTCGAAAACAATTTCGGAAGGTCTATATAAAAATATTAGGTAGTATTTTTAACAAGTCCATTGCAATGATGTCTCGCCTTGATAACTTAAAAGGGGTCTTTTATGAAAGTCTTTATTAGCCATGCCTCAAGCGATGCGAAAATAGCCAAACGTGTTGCTGATGTTCTTAGGGAAGCTGGTTTTCAGGTCTGGGATGAGACACAGATACTTCCCGGCGACAACTGGGGCGCAAAGCTTGCCCAAGCGCTACGAGAGGCGGATGCAATGGTTGTTTTATTGACACCAGACTCCCTACATTCTTCTAACCTCAATTACGAAGTCGGTTATGCCTTAGGTAAAAAAGACTATAAGGGTCGATTAATTCCTGTTATTGCAGTTCCCCCTGAACAACTTCCTAAAAAGGACATTCCGTGGGTTTTTTATAAATTCCAAATAATTCATTTGCCAGACCAAGAGAGAGGTCAAGAGGGTCTGAGGAAAATTGTCCAAAAACTTAAAGAAGCAGAATAGAAACTTCTGAGGCCATTTACTATGATACCGAATGAGGTCTTCCTCTCCCATTCAAGCTTGGCTAGAGACTTCGTAACCCATTTGGCTAATGTATTGCGACATCATGGAGTTCCTGTTTGGTACAGCCAAACAAATATCATGGGCGCCTGGACCTTTTTTGTCCACCACAGCGTGGCAGATGATGAACTCGAATATGCGATTCGGAATTTCAAGGACAATGTGAAGGGAGTCTGATACAGACCAGTTCAAAGCTTCGTGCTTACTATGCACAGGAGGAATATATGACTTCAAGAGAAAGGATTACAATCGTTCTTAACGGCGGCGTTCCTGACCGGGTGCCAATTCATGATTCCTATTGGGGTAGTACCATCGAACGATGGCGTCGAGAAGGGTTGCCGAAAAATATCTCGCCGGATAGTTATTTTGGCACCGAGATTGTGCGCATTGGTGGTGACTACAGCCTTCAGTTTCCAACTAAATTGATTGAAGAGACCGACCGGTATCGTACCTATATTGATTCATACGGCGCGACGCGGAAAGACCTAAAATTATCCGCCGGTTGGACGCCTCAATGGCTGGGTTTTACCATCAAATCGAAAGACGATTGGCTAAAACATAAAGACCGCGTCAAGTACAATCCATCTCGGATTTCCACATCGGCGGTAAATTCTTGTCGCCAAGCGCATGCCCAAGGGAAATTTGTAGTATATTCAGGGCACGCCACCTTTCATCCTACCTGGCAAAAGGTGGGGATGGAAAATATGTTCATCTGGATGAAAGAGGAGCCGGAATTTATCGTGGATATGTTCGAGGCTCATACACAACTGATGATTGAGATGTACGATGAGTTAAAAAAGTTGGGCGCCGAATTCGATGGCGCTTGGTTCAGCGATGACTTGGGTTATCGTAACGCCCCGCTGATTTCGCCAGAGATGTACCGAGAACTGATTTTTCCATTCCACAAGCAGCTCTGTGACCATGTTGCCAAAGATGGTTTGAAAACGATGCTGCACTCCGACGGCAACGTAGAACCGCTTATTCCGCATTTTCTGGAAGCGGGCATCTCATGTCTGCATCCTCTGGAAGCCAAAGCCGGTTTGGATGTACGCCAGTTAAAACCTAAATACGTCGATAAACTAGTCCTATTTGGCAACATCGACGTGCGCCAGTTGGCAAAAACTAAGGAGGATATCGAAGCGGAGATTTCAAGCAAGATTCCCATCGCTAAAGAAGGCGGCGGATATATCTACCATTCTGACCACTCAGTACCCGATGACATTTCGTTTGCCAATTATAAATTTGCTCTTGAACTGGTGCGAAAGTATGGCTCGTATTGATTTAATACTACTTTATCAATTAGTAAATCAGGGTTCGTAGTAAGCCAATTTATTGGCGTGTAAACGGCGATGAATCGCCCTACTACGAACTTAAGACTGCTTTGAATTTGAGCGATGTCGCGCTTAGTTTTTAATGAGCCAAACCCAATTTGATATGGAGGGAATGATGAACTCTATAGAGCGGGTACTTAAAGCCGTAAATTTCCAAAAGCCTGATAGAATTCCAATTGATTTAGGTGGGACTAGAGCCTCAGGTATCAATGCTGTTGTGTATGATAAATTGAAAAAACGGATGGGGATAAATACGCCGACAAAAATTCATGACACCATGCAGATTTTGGCGGAGGTCGAGATGGAGGTTTTAGAGCGTCTGCACGTTGATGTTGTGCCGCTTGACGCCAGTGATGCAGAATGGGTACGCCAGAGCGCACAACAGGGGGTTAAGAAACGCCTATTCTGCGGATTGGAGGTTTATTTCCAGCCAAAGACGAATATCACCGTGGAGAAAGACGGAAGTTGGGTTTTGCGTAACGAATCCGCTGAGGCCTTCGCCCGAATGCCCAAAAACGGCTTCTATTTTGACTTCATCCGTCCCACGATGTCATCCAAGCGCATCGACCCCAATGCTTTTCAGCCTTGTGGTACTGTCGCGGATGAGCAACTCGAGGTCATGGCTCAGCGCGCCAGATTTCTCTACGAAAACACCGATAAGGCAATCCTCGGATGGGGCGCATCCATCTCCCTGATAGGGTTGAGCGCGCTTTTGTCTGATAACATCACCCAGGGTTCGCTTGATGAATGGCTTATTATGCTGATGGCGGAAAAAGAAACAGCGCATGATATGATGGGTCGCTATGTGGACGCAGTAATTGAACAGACTAAGCTCTATCACCAAGCTATAGGAGATTACTGTTTTGCCTGGGGAGTAGCGTCGGATGACGCTGGCACCCAAAGAGGCGAATTCATTGCTCCCGAACTTTTTGTCGAGATGATTAAACCGCATTACAAGCGACTATGTGATTGGGTACATGCCAACACAAATTGGAAGACTTACCTCCACGCCTGCGGTTCTATCTATCACTATATTCCTGAATGGATTGACGCTGGAATTGATATTCTCAACCCGGTACAGATTTCCGCCGCCAACATGAAACCGCAGTGTCTCATGAGAGACTTTGGCGGAAAAATTGTCTTCTGGGGCGGTGGTTGTGATACTCAAAAGGTTCTGCCGCTCGGAACGCCAGAAGAGATAAGAGAACACGTGCGCCAAAACATGAACTTCTTCGGCAGCGGCGAAGGTGGATATGTTTTTACTCAGGTTCATAACATTCAACAGAACGTGCCAGTTGAAAATATCGAAGCAATGCTCGCCGCGGCTTATGAATTTGGTTAATTCGGAAATATTTACTTCGATTGTTACCAGAAGTTAGTACCACCCGAAGGAATTTGTCAAGAGATATTTGACAACTGGACTGACACGAAAATTCAGTAAATGTGTCGCTGCCACTTTTGATTCATGCAATGCTCTAGAAG
>DTYX01000850.1 GCA_012961655.1 Candidatus Poribacteria bacterium | reverse complement strand
GGGTAGTGTATCATATGTAATGCTATCGATACGCCTTCGGCTACTCAACCCAAGGGTTAGTTTTAAAAAGCATTACTTGTTTACCGATTAAATAATGAGCAGATTAGATATGCATATTAACAATTTATGTTCTGAAATCAAGGAATTTTATCCTCAAGCTTTAATTGAAGTCTCAAGGGAACCTTATGAAGATGAGGATGCCAGTATTGAGGTTATACTACCCGACTGATATAGATTTTGAGTTAAAAATGGCTGAAAAAAGTGTTGATTTACAGAGACAAGAAGGATATAATATATTGATTTTAACAGTGAGTTACGAAGTAACGAATGCGAAGCCACAATGAGAAAATTGGTGGGAAGCGAAGGTCATAGATTTTTCGAACATCATCTCTTTACCTCAGAAGAATTAACGAAAATGTAGGTTTAATTATTAGATATAGAGCCGCAGATTTTCAGACCGCACTGATAAAAACTCAATAGATAGTATTAGGTAGTTTTCAAAAATAAATTCTTAATTTTAAAAGAGCCCGCCTCTTTGTGATGAAATCTCCCTGTCGTCAATTCTTAGAACATTTGGCAACGGTTCTCAACCCGAGATTTATACTTCAAAACGAATAAGATGTTCATCATTCCTTTTCAAAGGGCAAGAGGGGGTACCGATATCCATCGGAGGTGTATAAGATTAGCAGGGTAAATCGACAAATTAGAGCAAGAGAAATTTTAGTTATCGATGAAGAGGGTACTAAAATTGGTGTTATGTCACCTTACGAGGGGATGAAACTTGCTCAAGAGAAGCAATTAGATTTAGTCGAGGTAGCGCCTAATGCGCGGCCGCCAGTTTGCCGCATTATGGACTACGGAAAGTATATGTATGAACAAAGCAAGCGGGCAAAAAGCGCTAGAAAACACCAGAAGGTCATCAAAATCAAAGAGGTTAAATTTAAGCCTGACACCGCTGAACACGATTATCAATTTAAATTTCGGCATGCCAAAAAATTCCTCGAGTCGGGCGATAAAGTCAAAGCAACGGTTATATTCAAAGGAAGGGAAATTGTTCATTCGCACCTGGGACGACAGATGCTAGAGCGGTTAGCCAAGGACCTGAGTGAAATTGGCAATGTTGAACAGATGGCTAAGATGACAACTAACAGGTCAATGACTATGATTCTGGCGCCTAAGGAATCTGAATGATTTCATATCGAAGGAGAACGATAATGCCAAAAATGAAAACTCGTAAGGGAATTAAAAAGCGTTTCAAATTAACGGCTAAAGGAAAGATTAAACGATTAAGAAATTATTCGAATCATCTTTTCACGTCAAAATCGCCGAAGCGAAAAAGACGCTTGAAGAAACCCGCTTTAGTTCATTCCGCTGATGTGAAAAGGATTAAGCGGGCATTACCTTACGGCTAAATAGTAGACTTCCGAAGTCTGAGATATAATGAGATAAACATCTATGTCAATCAGGAGAAATTTAAATAATGTCCAGGATTAAACGCAGCGTTGCCGCTAAAAAACGGAAGAAAAAAATTCTGAAATATTCCAAAGGCTACAGAGGTGGACGTAAAAATCTGATTAGGTCCGCCACTGAAGCTGTCGAAAAAGGTTGGAACCACGCTTATCGTCATCGCAGAATGCGGAAGCGAGAATTTAGAAGACTGTGGATTGCGCGAATTAACGCGGCTGCGAGAATTCATGGATTGTCCTATAGTCGATTCATGGATGGGCTGAAAAAAGCGGGGGTTGAATTAAACAGAAAAGCTCTCGCGGATTTAGCTGTTTTTGACTCCGCAGCTTTTGGTAAGTTAGCCGAAATCGCTAACGCGCAGTTAGCTTGATATTATATAATCACTGCCTTTTGTAGAGCCTGTACTGAGCGAAACCGAAGTATCGATTTGCCAAGGTCGACAAATCAGATGTCCATTGAGCCTCTTTTAGAGATTGGTTCAATAGAAATATACCATCGATGGAACGGCAAAATTCTCCCGCATAAATAGTCTCCATTTCATTACGG
>DTYX01000849.1 GCA_012961655.1 Candidatus Poribacteria bacterium | reverse complement strand
TGTAGCGCAAGTTTCAAACTCGCGTTACAAATTAAAAGTTTTCCTTGAAATTAGCATATTTTAATGGTAAAATTTAGTTTAATTGAGAATGCATGCTTTCATAAAAAAGGTAAAAAGTTTCATATTCGATAATAGAATGATTGGTCCTGGCGACAAAATTGTTGTGGGGGTTTCTGGCGGTCCGGATTCCCTCGCCTTGCTCTACGCGTTATTTTATCTTAAAGATGAACTGAATTTTACGCTTCATATAGCTCATCTCGACCATAAATTTCGCGGAGTTGAGTCGGCCGCGGACGCGAAATTTGTCGAGGAACATGCTCGCAAGCTGGAGATTCCGTTTACCATCGAAGCCATAGATGTTCCCAGTATAATTCGGCGAAATAGACTCTCCTCTGAAGACGGCGCGCGAAGGATTAGATACCAGTTTTTCGACCGAGTCGCCGCTGAAGTGAACGCCGATAAGGTCGCTCTGGGACATAACGCCGATGACCAAGCCGAGACGATGTTGATGCGATTGTTTAGAGGCGCTGGCTCGCATGGCTTAAGCGGGATTCCGAAAGTGCGTGATGGAAGATATATCCGCCCTTTGCTTTCGAGTTCTCGAAGTGAAATCGAAAATTTTCTCTCTGACTTGGGCTTGTCAGCGCGCCAGGATTCATCAAACCAAAGACCGATTTATCTGCGCAACAAAATTCGATTGGAACTTTTGCCTATTTTGGAAACGGAGTATAATTCAAATATTAAAAATGTCCTGTGTCGAACGGCGGAAATTTTACAATCAGAAGCTGAATTACTGGATAAAATCGCGGCGGAGATTCTGCCTACATGCGTGATAACTTCTCATCCTTCGACAATCGAAATTAATCTCGATAATTTACAAAAACAGCATATTGCCATACAACGTCGAATCTTGCGGCTGTGCATCGCAGATGTCTCCAGTAACATCTCCGATATCCGCTTTGAGCACATTGAATCGATTTTGCATCTGATTTCCAACAGCAAACCTAATTGTATACTTATTTTACCAAATAACGTTAAAATTATCAAATCTTATGATAATTTGACAATTTGTCAGGCGACGCCGACCAGTGATGAGTTTCCCAAATTTGAATACGGACTCAAAGTGCCGGGCATAACTAAATTGCAGATTTTGGATTCGATGATGGTGGCAAACTTAGACGAAGATGTCGTTATTGACTCCGACAATCGATTTCGGGAAGTATTTGATTGGGAGAAGATTAAGCCGCCTCTGCGAGTTCGCAATCGCCGTTCGGGCGATAGATTTCAACCCCTCGGCATGCGCGGCGAAAAGCGATTGAAGGATTTTTTTATCGACGAAAAAGTGCCGAGAAGATTGCGCCAACGAGTCCCTCTGTTAGTATCCGATGACGGCGAAATCCTTTGGGTAGTCGGATATAGAATGAGCGATAGATGTAAAATTACCGCTTCTACGCGCCAAAAATTAGCTGTATCATTCATCCATAAGTGATGAGTAACGAGTTTCATTCTTTACTTTTCACGCATCACGCAATACGAAATTGCACGTCGGAATCGTAATTTTGATGTCACGTTGCGGCAATGGACAAATCTATAAAACAGATTCTAATATCTACAACTCAAATCAAACAAAGGGTTAAGCAACTTGGAATACAACTATCAGCGGATTACAAAGATAAAAACTTAGTTATTATATGCGTTCTGAAAGGCGCTATAGTGTTTCTCGCGGATTTGCTCAGAGCATTATCAATACCCGTGGAACTAGATTTCGTAAGACTTTCAAGTTACGGTAAAAGTGCCGAATCCTCTGGCGTTGTTCAGATTATTCAGAATATAACCAGTGATATTCAACATAAAGATGTACTTATCGTCGAAGATATTGTCGATACAGGAACTACATTAAGTTCCCTAAAAGAAGCTTTGTTATCTCAGAAACCGTCGAGTCTGAAAACATGCGCTCTTCTCAATAAACCTGCCAGACGTGTGAAGTCAATTACAATTGAATATGTCGGATTTGAAATTCCAAATTGTTTTGTTGTTGGGTATGGACTCGACTACAATGAAAAATATCGCAATTTGCCATATATTGCTGTTTCTGATATAGATTTTTGAAACTAACCACCTTCGCTGGGAAAGTGAAACGTAAATCTTTTTACTTCACGTTTTACTCAATCAAGGAGATTTACAATGAACAAAAATGCAAAAAGCATGTTCGTCTGGTTCATAATGGCGTCTATTCTTGTCGTTGCATCCTGGCACCTTCTCAGAAAATCAGATGGAATTGAAGTTTACAATCTACCATTTAGCGAATTCGTCACATTTATAAAAGAGCAGAAGATTAAGGACGTCAAAATCAGCGACGATTGGATATTGGGAAAATTTAAAGAGGCGGAATTACTTCCGGTTACCATAGGAAAAAAGACAGAACTGAAATCATTTAAAGAATTTAAAACGCGCCGGAATATAGACCCATACTACCAGCTTCAAGAGAAGTTGGAAGAGAGCGGTATTGATTACGACATCGAAGCTCAATCTCGTTTTCCTCAGATGATAAGTCTGCTTGGCAGTATTCTCGTGCCTATCATTCTATTCATTGGCATCATGTATTTTATCTCCAGGCAGATGCAGGGTACAGGCAACCGCGCTCTATCTTTTGGCAAAAGCCGGGCGAGATTGCACTCAGACAACCAACTGAGAAAGACATTCGCGGACGTCGCCGGATGTGAAGAGGCGAAAGAAGATTTACAGGAAATAATAGCATTCTTACTAGAACCGAAAAAGTTCCAGAGATTAGGTGGTAGGATTCCCAAAGGCGTGTTGTTAATGGGGCCTCCGGGAACCGGGAAAACCTCATTAGCTCGAGCTGTCGCCGGTGAAGCCGATAAACCTTTCTTTAGCATTAGCGGCTCAGAATTTGTGGAGATGTTTGTCGGCGTGGGCGCTTCCAGAGTTCGCGATCTTTTTGAAACGGGCAGAAAAAACGCCCCTTGCATCATTTTTATCGACGAATTAGACGCCGTGGGCCGACATCGCGGCGCTGGCATCGGCGGCGGACACGATGAACGCGAACAGACTCTCAATGAGTTACTTTCGCAGATGGATGGCTTTGATACCTCCGAAGGCGTTGTCTTAATGGCCGCTACGAACCGCCCTGACGTACTTGACCCTGCTTTGCTG
>DTYX01000848.1 GCA_012961655.1 Candidatus Poribacteria bacterium | reverse complement strand
TATTGAACTTTGCACATTAGTCTATCCTCAGAAGTATGGTAAGAAATTAGCTGATGAAGTTGAGAAATGGGGTAAGTGGGTTATAGAGCGAGTCAAAGAAGAAATAGGTGATCTTTATCCACTAATTCCTGATCCTGAAAATCCGCCAAAAAAGATAAAACATGAATATCAAATGCAATTAAATGGGCTAGAAGATAAACAAGCAAATCCCAAGACCAAAAGAGGATACATCATTCCTGTCGCCTATTTATGGACGCGCACAGTGAAGTGTCCTAATCCAGAGTGCGGCGCAAGTGTACCTTTGGTTCGACAAACTTGGCTTTGCAAGAAAAAGGGGCGGTATATAGCGTTTCGACCTATCCCAGATCATAAAGAGAAAAAGGTGAGATTTGAAGTTGTCTCTGTGAGAAGAGAAAAAGATTTGGGCTTTAACCCTGGAAATTTCAGTTCAAGGGGACATACTTCGTGTTTTCTTTGCGGCGCTGTAGTAAATAATAACTATGTTAAAGCAGAATCACGAGCAGCTAGAATGAATAATCAGTTGATGGGTGTAGCCTGTATTCGGCCGGGTCAAAAAGGAAAAATTTATCTTTCTTCTAATGATTTACCGGGTCTTCTTCCAAGGGATGATCTTATAATTAAGCGTATTAATACTCTTTGTGAGCAAACGGGCTTGATACTTCCCAAAGAAGAATTGACCGGCCAGATTCTTAGCCAATATGGGATGTCATCCTTTAAAGACCTTTTTACTCCTCGTCAACTTTTGGCAATGATGACATTTCTTAAGTATGTCCGTAAAGCCCAGGAAGAGATAAAAAAACAGTTACGAGATGATGAACTTGCGAAAGCTATTTCGACATATCTTGCATTTGCAATTGATCGAATGGCTGATTTTGGGACAAGCTTATGTAGATTAAGATCAGCAGAAGGTCGTGGAGTAGTTGGTACATTTGGACGGCAAGCTTTAGTAATGGTTGGAGATTTTGCAGAAACAGATTTTTTCAATCCAATAGCCGCGAGTTGGGATACTATAATAAAGACTATTCTTCACAGTATTGGGAAACTTACTACTATAAAAAACTATGGCAATGTTATTCGTGGTTCGTCTACTAAATTGCCTTTTCCTGATGAATATTTTGATGCCATAATTACTGATCCTCCTTACTATAATAATATAATTTATTCTGACCTTTCAGATTTTTTCTATGTATGGCTAAAACGATCAGTTGGAAATCTTTATCCAGAGCATTTTTTATCAGATTTAACACCTAAAAGAAACGAAGCAGTATCTCATCCATTGCGACATAATGGGAATATGGATGAAGCTCGTGATTTCTATGAGAAGCTAATGTCTATCACATTTGAAGAGGCAAATCGGGTTACGAAGGTTGGGGGAATTCTTGTCTGCATCTATACTCATAAAACTGCCACGGGATGGGCTACGCTAGTAGAGGCATTACGGAAATCAGGCTTCATAGTGACTGAAGCTTGGCCGATAGAAACTGAAACTAGAGGCAGACTTTTATCTCAAAATACTGCTGCGCTTGCTTCTTCAATTTTCATCGTTGCACGTAAACGCGGAAGCAATGAAACAGGTGACTATGTTCATGATGTGCGACCTGAGCTTGCCAGGATTGTGCGGGAGAGAGTTACAACTCTCCTGAAAGAGGGTATTACTGGCGCAGACCTCGTTATAGCTGCTGTTGGTGCGGGCTTGAGGGCATATACTCAATACGCCAGAGTTGAGTTAGCCAGTGGAGAAGAATTGGACGCAAAATCATATCTGGATGAAGTTCAAAGAGAAGTGCTTGAGGTTATTTTAGAGCAAGTTATGAAATGCGACCGTCATGGGGTTAGTGGTG
>DTYX01000847.1 GCA_012961655.1 Candidatus Poribacteria bacterium | reverse complement strand
TTTATGTCTATGTAGAAAGGAACGGTTAGTGGCGCTTTGGTTAGACGATTTAATTTATCCTTGGAAGGAAGCGGAAGCTCCTTACAAAAAGGAATTGGAAACGCTTGGCATCACAAAAAGGATTGAGAAAGGATATGTTGAAGTTGAGGCTAAGGTATGAAAGTCTATGTCGAAACGAATTGGCTGCTGGATTTAGCACTGGAACAGGAGCGTATCCAGGCTTCTTCATTCGTTTTGGAACTTGCTAAGGACAATAAAGTCCGCCTATGTTTGCCTGCCAAAAAATTGTTCGGAGGAGATTGCAACGGGAAGCTCTCATCCATCAGTTGCGCAAGGAAAGACGAGAGCTGATAAGAAGCCGTGACGCAAGGTACCAATCGCAAGCGGTTGTTATTGACCAAGACCTACTTTATCAAGCACAGAAGCAGTCGAACCCAGCGGGGATACTTTGATTTTTCTAAAAAATTCAAATTTAAAAATAACGGCATTTACTCAAAAAATAAAGGAGTCTATCCATGAACATCGTTTTGATTATTTCAGATACGCTTCGCCGTGACCACCTAAGTTGTTACGGCAATGAGGAGATTCACACTCCTCATCTTGATAGATTTGCCCAGCAGTGCGTAGTTTTTGACCGCGCTTATACCGCTTCCTTTCCAACTGTCCCGATGCGAGCGGATGTGATGACCGGCAAGTGGACGTTCACCTATCTTGGCTGGGCGCCGCTGCCCCGCAACGAAGTTATTCTGCCCCAATTGCTGTCGAAATCTGGCTTCAGGACGATGGCGGTCGTAGACACGCCGTTCCTGGTGAGACAGGGCTACGGTTATGACAGGGGATTTGGAGACTTTCGCTGGATTCGCGGGCAGGGCGGCGATAGAGCAGATACCAACTACGAACGTCGCTATGAAGAGGACTATTGCGCGCCGATGACATGCGCCGCCGCAGAACGCTGGATAGAGCGACACTACAAAGACCAATTCTTCCTTTATGTGGATACCTGGGACCCGCACGAGCCGTGGGACCCGCCGGCGCATTACGTGGAACTGTATGATAAAGATTGGGACGGCGCTATAGTAGCACCGCCCTACTGGTATTGGAAGGATGCGGGACTAACGGAGCGTCAGCTTCAAGTAGCCCACGCCTGCTACTGTGGTGAAGTTACGATGGTTGACCGATGGGTGGGTCGGATAATCGAGCGGATTGAATCGCTGGGGATAATGGACCGTACAGCCATTCTTTTCACAACAGACCACGGATTCTACTTTGGCGAACACGGCATTTTGGGTAAGACTGTGATGCGTCGAGGGGAATTTCGCGGCTCGCCTCTTTATGAGGAAGTCGCGAGGATTCCGCTTTTAGTTTATGTTCCTGGCGTTGACCCGAAACGTAGCGACGCTCTCGTGTCCGCAGTTGACTTTATGCCGACGATATTGGAATTGGCTGGCGTCCAGATACCCGAAACAGTTCAGGGCGGATCGTTTGCGCCTGTGCTCAAGGGAGAGAAAAGCACTCATCGCCAGTTTGTGGTCTCGACGACCCAACTTCAAAATCCCGGCGAAACGACACAAGCGGTAGACGATTCCCAGCGACAGATAAAAACCTATCTTCCTGCCACCATCACCAGTGACGAGTGGTCCCTGCTATACGCCTGGGAGGGCGCGCAGGTCGAACTTTACAACCTGAAATCCGACCCAAAGCAGCGGACAAATGTGGTAGAGGACAACAGAGAGTTAGCGGAGGAGATGCACCGATGGTTCTATGAACTGATAAAAGCGGCTGGAGCAGAAGAGAGGTTGCTTGAGCCAAGGGCGAAGTTGTAACCTTGGTATTGCATTTAATTGTAGTAACGACTTCAGTCGTTATGGCGAAACGGAGGTGCGCTGCTATATGGAAGGACGAGCAGAATCAACGATAGAAACTGGCTTTGGTAGGACTCATTCAGTGCTTGGCACGATAGAAGAAAATTCTCTTATTATAGCCTTATACCAAAAGACCACGACACATCTCTCAATGAGATGATTGCCATCATGACTGGTTTTGCCGAGAAGATACGAACTAAAGGATAACAGATTCCAGTCGAGATGTGAATTGAGACTACATACTATACAGGAGGTTCTTAAATGGCTAAATCAGAAACAAAAGTTATGATTATTGGTCTGGACGCGCCGATTGCGCCGAGGCTGTATAACTTTGCAAAGGAGGGTAAGCTGCCTCATATCGGAAAACTGATAGACAACGGCGTATTCGCTGAAAACTGTATGGTTCCGTACCCTACGATTACGCCGCCCAACTGGACGACCATTGTCACGGGTTCATGGTTGGGCACGCATGGCATCACCTGTTTCAATGTACATATCCCAGGCGACCCATTGGATAAAACCCATCCGGGCTTTGACACTTCCGAATGTCAATCGGAATATCTTTGGAACGCGGCGGAACGCGTCGGCAAGAAGAGCATCATCCTCAACTATCCGTCTTCGTGGCCGTCTACCTTGAAAGATGGCATCCAGATTGGCGGCGCGGGATTGAGCTTGAACGAATGGCGAACACCGGATGTTACCACAGGCTATGCCTGCACGTTAGCGGATGACCAGTTATTTTCCATCGAGGAATATCCTCAAGGGACGACTATCGAACTACAACCTGCGTCCGGCTGGCGGAACGCGCCTGATGCGACGACTCTCCTTGAAGCAGAATTGAAGCTGTTGTATCGACGCGCCAAATATCCCGTGAAGGAAAAAAGTTGGCAGATGCTGGTCGTCGAGACGAAAGGCGAGGGCTACGATAAAGTGATTCTCTCTGAATCGAAGGACGCGCAGGGGGCTTTTGCCGAATTGTCGGCGGGACAGTGGAGCGAAGTGGTAACCCAAGAATTTGACGCGGAAGAAGGCAAAAAGAAAGCGGCTTTCAAGTGCAAACTGGTGGAGTTATCGAAGGATGCGCAACAGTTGAAACTGTATGTAACAGGCTTATGCGCTTTGGATGGCTGGTCGCATCCTGAGTCAGTAGCGTCGGAGATAAAATCGAAAGACGGCTTGCCACTTCCGCACGGCGCATTCGCAGCGTTGAATTTAGAGTGGATTGACCCTCAGACGTTCTTGGAAGTGGTGGAATGCCAGCATACTTGGTATGCCGATGCGGCAAGTTATCTTCTTAAAAATAAGGAGTGGGATTTGTACTTCATGCACGCGCACTGTCCCGATTGGTCTTACCACGCATTTTCCAACAAAATAGACCCGGCAACAGCGAAAGACGAAGATGAGTGGAAATTGTATCAAGATGTGGAGTTGAAATTCTATCAGAGTTTAGATAGCATGATAGGACGTATCCTTGAAGCGGCGGGCGACAAACCGCTGGTGGTCATCACCTCAGACCACGGCGCCAAAGCCACTACTCGTAGAATCAATGTCGGTGGGATATTGGCACAGGCGGGCTTGATGGTAACAACGGGGGAAGGAGCGCCGGGCGGACGGCAGGTGGATTGGTCAAAGACCAAAGCCGTCCCGCAGCGTTCATCTTACATCTACGCGAACCTCAAAGGGCGCGACCCGCAAGGCATCGTCGAACCGGGCGAGGAATACGAACAGGTTCGGGATGAAATCATAAAAGCATTGTACGAATATACCGACCCGGAAACTGGCAAAAAACCGATTCTTTTCGCCCTCAAACGCGAAGATGCCCGAATAATCGGATTATACGGCGATAAGGTGGGCGACATCGTATACGCTCTAACTCCCGACTTCGGCGGGCAACACGGCAATCTGTTGCCGACCGCTCAATACGGAGTGGGCGATTTGCGTGGGCTGTTCATCATGTCAGGTCCAGGCGTCAAGAAAGGCTGTGTGCTTCAGCGGACTGTATGGCTTACGGACATTGTGCCGACTGTTTGCCATCTGGCGGAATTGCCCATCCCCAAAAACGCGGAGGGAGCTGTAATTTATCAGGCGCTTGAAGACCCGGATTTCAAATTGAAGGCGCTTCAGCAACTACGCAAAAATTATGAGCGTCTTTCAAATGCCTTTGAGAAAGAACAGCAACTGACACATACGTATAATGAGTAGTAATCAGGATTTCGGAATCCGGCAATGTAGGCAATGTAGACATTGTAGGCATTTTAATTGATAGGAGACATAAAAGATGTTAAGACGAAGTACGCTTTTGGCATTGACATTTGTGGTTATATTGACATCCACAAATATTTTTGCGGCAATATGGTATGAGCAAAATTTTGATAAACTTAAAGATGGCGATTTGGCTGGACAGGACGAGTGGAAAACAGCGCAGGGGCAGGCAAGCACAATTGTCCAGTCGAAAGTATTCCTCGGCGACAAGGGAAAGGCGATGCAATTCAGCAACAATCAGGAGGTCACAAAACTAAGGCGCTCATAAGTATCAAATGAAAAAGCCATAGAGTACTCAAAGCGCATAAGGTATCTTCTGGGGGGAATGGAAGGATGGAAGGAAAGTGGAGAAATCCTTCCCTTCCTTCCTTTCCTCGCGCTTCTCTTCGCTTGAGGGCAGGATTTTTTGTGAAAATTTATGACTGAATTTGCGATGACATTGTAGGAGGGAAGAATCATGAATTATCACCGGTTGGGTAGAACGAATTTTCAGGTTTCACCTCTTGGTATTGGCGGTGGAGCTTTCACAGGGCGTTTTTATGGAGACGTGAATAGGACTGCCATTATCGAGTTAATCCACTATGCCTTGGGCAAGGGCGTGAACTATATTGATACGGCTAGAGGGTATCTTGACAGCGAGAAACTCATAGGCGAGGCTTTGGCTGAATGGGAAGAGGAATGTTATGTCGCGACAAAAATTCACGCGGGGGCGACAGCCGAGCAAGCTATAGAACAATTTGAGGTGAGCCGCATTTAGGGGTGAGCGGCCGCGTAAAAGAATTGTTAGAGGCAATCAAGACAGGTTACTTCGATGTCCTGCTGACGTTCAATCGGTTCAATCTCCTTGACCAAGAGGCTTCGGATGAATTGATTCCTTGTGCGGCTGAACAGGACATCGGCGTCGTGGTAGGCGGAGTTTTTTACCAGGGTTTAGGAACCAACAAGCTAATTGAAATATTGAAATCTCGTAGTAGTGTTAGGAGGAAATAATGAAAACGAATCTGAAT
>DTYX01000846.1 GCA_012961655.1 Candidatus Poribacteria bacterium | reverse complement strand
CATCCTGATTCAAGCGTCGTAAGGCTGGCAGGGTGCTTGGATTGATCTGGTCAGGATTCGCTTGAGTTAGGGCATGTTCGAGCGCAAGCAGTTCGGATTGATGACGCGCAAGAAAATCAACAAGCGAACATTGGGCTGTAGCGGCGTTGCAGGATAGGCGGCTTGTCAAGTAATCTCCCACAGGGACATTAGAGCGAACAAGGTCACAATCGGTATTTGTGATGAATTCGTCGATGCCCTGAAAAAAACGCGCGGGAATTACGCGCTCAATGTTGAACTCCAAATAATCTATCAAGGTTGTCGCGCGGACAGGTGAACGAGGAAAGGTTTCCAGAATGTAACCATACGCCAGTTGTCGCCACAGAGGGGCGACGCTACCTGAAGGACGCGCCGAGAGTAACCAATCGCAGTCCCAGTCGCCACGCGCTTCATCAATTCACTGAAGAGAATGTCTGTTTCTCCCTCTTGTTGCATTTGTCGGATGATAGTCAACAAATAAGCCATTGCTTGCAAAGCCGTGCGGCGAAATTCCATCCAAACGTAGCTTGAGGTGGACACTTCGGCGCCTTCCAACGTTGCTCTAATTTGCTCCTTGCGTGCTATTCGACCCAAGATGCGCTCAATTTGGATCGATGTTTCGATAAAAATCTTTCTCGGCTTCTTCGCCATCTTAGAATATCCGTCCTTCCTCTTCCTCTGCCTCCATCGAAGCTAAAAATTCCTCTGTCCGCTTCCCCAGACTGAATATCGGGTCGAGTCCCGCTTGAGTTAAGGCGTCAGTGCATTTATCGAGAATTTCAACCGACGGTTCGCTATGATATAGTTCCTGTAAGGTTGCTTCCAACGCTTCGACCTGCTGTTTTGTGAGCCTCCTTCCATCCGTAGCGCTTCGTCGTACAGCGGCAGCGAAGGCAGCGGTCAAATAACGACGGTATTTGGGTAGCCCCTCAGTGCTTGCAGACAACCCCATCACCTCGTGGGCAAACGTATCAAAGTAAATGGAGTACATTGGACTATCCAACTGCTTTTTCAATTCGTCCCATGCTTGCTGAACATAAGATAATGCGGTTTCGTAGCTTTGCCGTGAAGGGGTTTTCAGCGCAGAACTCAGTTCATCAATCAAGGCTCCCGTAACATCATCTGAAATATGATATTTTTTCGCCAATTTCGGGAACGTTTCTGCAAGCCGATGTTCTAATTCTTTATCTGTTATCAACATTGTACTTCATCTCCTTATTTTCATGACTTGGGTTAGTGATGTAGAGCGAAACGGTGTTTCGCCATCCTTTTGACAACGAAACGCCGTTTTGTCCGACAAAGTCTCGTTGTAATACTAACACCTACCTTTGATTCTTTTCGTCCTCCTCTTCGAGCAGTTGCTTGAGCTTTTTTCGCTCTTCAGGAGTCAGAACGCGCGCTAAATCTTCGGGAGTCAGTCCGCGCACCCTATCTTCAGTACTGAGAAACGGAATCAGTTCTTTTCCGATATCTTTAGCGATAAACTCCAAATTCTTTTGGTATGAACGAGATTTTCCAGACATTCTTAGCACCTCCTTCGTGAGTTCGGGGGCAATACGGTAAGCATAATAGATGTAAACCGAATTGTCCTCTTTGACAATCCGTTCTAAAAACTGGCAAAATGTTTTCTTTGACGCGGCAAAAAGTAGCAACGGATAATTTTTCGGTTCGAGCAATAGTTCATTTATCACGATTAAGTGAACAGGTAAAATATCCGTGTTGACATAATGTCCCACTTCAGCCGCTTCCCACCTGACATCGTCTTGGCAGTGGCGCAACACTTTAATTGGTTTGCGGGCGGAGATTATTGTGACCGTCATTTCCGACGCGGATATTTCCTTTTCACCGAGATAAAGATGGGCGCAACCGATAATCAGGTGATAACCATAAATTGTCAACGGGTCATTTTTCCCCTTGAACTCTATCTGGTTGTGTTCGCTTCGCTCACGCACGCCTTCGGCTTAGCGAACACGGAAATAT
>DTYX01000845.1 GCA_012961655.1 Candidatus Poribacteria bacterium | reverse complement strand
TCGGCTTGTTGTTCCCATTGCATTGCTTCGAAGAAAAAATTCTTTGTTCTTTTATCTTGAGGACGTTTATCCGCAATTTGTTTGGCAATCTTAAAGATACATTTAGAAGCTTTAGACTGTGGGGATGAAAGGACCAAAGGGTTTTGCGTCATTATCGCTTCACCCACTCTCTCGTCTTTTAAAATGTATCCTCCAAACTCTACGGTTGTATCCAGAAATCTTTTTATGACAAGTTTTATCCGCTCCATTACATCCTCCGCTTCCATTGAACTATTTACCATATTTATCAGTAGTTTCAGGGACTGTCCATCTTCGTTTATCATCCTACGCCGCTGTGTGATAATTTTTATCATCGCATAAGCATCTGTAATAGCTGTCGGTTCAGGGGTAGTAACTATTATTACCTCACCTGCGGCTAAAACGAAAGGAAGAACATTGTTCGATACACCGGCGCCGGTGTCAATAAATAAAAAATCCATTGAGCGGGTGAATTGTTCTAAATCATTAAGCAATCGTTCCATCTGGGTTGATGTCAAATTTGCCAGAGATTCTATGCCGCAACTTGCGGGTATCAGAACGATTCCATTCGGACCTTGCGCTAGAATGTCTGATAATTCTTTTTCGCCCGATATGACGTGAGACAAGTTATAATGAGGTCTGACACCCAATAACACATCGACATTAGCCAAAGATAAATCCGCATCGAAGATAGCAACACGATAGCCCCATATAGCGCAGAGCAAACCCAGATTAGTGACCACGCTTGTTTTGCCGACCCCGCCTTTGCCGCTGGTGACTGCTATAGTCTTAACGGCTCTTCTATTTGGTTCATTACTTTCAAACTCGATGTGTTGTTGCGGTTTTACCAGTTCTCGTAATTTCGTAGCTTGGTCTATTATCATAATAAATGTACATCTTCCTCTTGCAAAAGATACTCGGTAATTCTTTCTGTTGTAGCTAGTTCAATATCATCTGGAACATCTTGCCCCGTTGTTAGATATGAAACGGGTTTTCCAATAGCAACGCTGCAGTTGAGAATATGCCCGAAACTGGCGCTTTCATCTAATTTCGTAAACAGCAATCTGTTTGGCGAAAGAACTGAGAAGCCTCTAACAATATCACATAGAATACGGTATTGAGTGGTAACGTTCAACAAAAGATGTACCTCTGTTGGCTGAGCTGCGGAAAGAATCGTCGCTAACTCCTGTATCCGCATAGAATCTTTCTGGCTTCTTCCAGGGGTGTCTATCAGAATTAAATCGCGGTCTTTATATTTTCTAATCAATTGATGCATCTCCTGAGGCGTGAGCGCAACTTCTAATGGAATACCGATATACATCGCATAAGTTTTCAATTGTTCAACCGCCGCAATGCGGTACGTGTCGACTGTAATCAGCGAGATTTTCTGTTTTTCTTGAAGATGGTAGTGTGCTGCCAGTTTAGCTATCGTAGTAGTCTTTCCCACTCCTGTCGGGCCGACAAAAGCAATCACAGCAGCCCCTCCCAAACCCTCGCATGCGGGAGCAGGGGCGATATTCAAACCGCCCGAAGTTCGGATAAGTTCTTCTAGGCAGATATTCACAGCTTCTTGAAGGCAGAGCGATGATTCGTCGCTAATCAGTTGCTGTATGCTTAGACTTAGTTTTTGGGCAACCTCTTCTTGGACTTCATGGTACAGTAAATGTTGATATAATCTCTGCGCCGCCAAATCCCCGCATGCGGAATTTGAAACCTCTTCATTGAAATCCCCCTGCCCCCCTTTAGAAAGGGGGGAATCTGAACCGACTTTATCCTGCCTTTGCTTACTCCGTTCACTGATGGCTTTGCCCTTCGATTTTTCGGTCTCTTTGAGGTTTGAATATGATGACAGAGCGTATGCTCTAAAACTATGGTCCTGCACTTCTTTATACCGGAATTCCTCACCTCTCCCAAACCCTCCCCCATTATTTTGTTCATGAAAATCCTGGTCTAACCCCACTATCACTTCTACTTTAGCCGCGTTTGTGAGATTAAAGATGCCGTTCTTAGAAAGTTCCTTAATGTGCAGAATCACTGCGTTAGCGCCCAAATCCGCTTTCGCTTTCGCGATAGCTTCATCCTCGTTTCTACCTTGATATCTTCTAACTAACATATCTTTTCGCCTTCTTGTTTTAGCTCAATCAGCAACCGGAATTTGGAATTCGGAGTTATCAGCGTTTTTTAAGTCGGTAGACATAAGCTAAAATCTCTGCCACAGCTTTGTAAAGTTCAGCGGGGATGGATTCTCCGATTTCGACGGTCTTAAATAATGTTTGCGCTAAAGGTCTGTTTTCCACAATTGGAACTGCAGCATCTTTGGCTATCTCCTTAATTTTTGCTGCGATAAGTCTTGCGCCCTTGGCAACAACTTTTGGCGCCTCTAGTAAAGGATTATACTGCAATGCCACTGCAATCTCGTAGGGGTTTATTACCACCACGTCAGCCATTGGAACTTCCTGCATCATTCTGCTTCTAGACATCTCTCGTTGTACGCGCCGAATTCTGGCTCGAATTTTTGGGTCCCCTTCAGTCCGTTTCATCTCTTCCTCAAATTCCTCTCTAGTCATTTTGATGCTCTGCTCATGTTCCCAGTGTTGATAAGCATAATCGCATAAGGCCAAGAAAAGCAGCACACCCGACATGGAAATGCCAATCTTAAAAGTAAATTTGCCCGCATATACAAATGTTTCGTTTATCTCCATGTTCCCCAACTCATCACAATGTTTCCAAGCTGAGGTTAAAATGGAATATCCGATGCAACCGATCAAAATTACTTTCAGCAGAGATTTGAAAAGTTCTATCAAACGCCGTTTTGAGAAAAGATTGGCAAATCCCTTCGTCAAGGAAATGCGTTCAATCTTTGGTATCAGCGGCTCTAGAGTAAATGAAAAACCCACCTGAATAACGTTGGCAAAACAACTGACTACAAGCAATCCAAGTATCAACGGCCCTATAATCAGAAATAATTTTGGCAAGGCTGAGAGAAAATAGACATAGACATTTTCCTGATTAAGTTGTGTGGAAGAGAGGTTTAAAAATATTTCACGCGCTATATTCCTGATATGATAGAACATATTGGCCCCTACTACATGGAGAATTAACATACCTGCAAGAAGAGTAAGAGCGATGTTCACTTCTGTGCTTTTAGCGACTTGTCCTTTACGTTTAGCTTCCTCCCGCTTATAGGGAGTCGCCGGTATTGTCTTTCTTTCATCCATGTTATAGAACCTTATCCGTCAAAGACAGCAGGATTATGTTCCCTTCGCTCACCGACGCCTGGCGCTTCGCTGGGCTTACGGGCTTCGCGCGGTTACTTCGTGAACC
>DTYX01000844.1 GCA_012961655.1 Candidatus Poribacteria bacterium | reverse complement strand
GCGGATAATACAGCAGATTTCAGCGAGAAGGAATGCGCCAAAGGTAGCTTGGGGTTGATTGAAAAAGGAACGGAGCTGATGCCGAAACTCCTGTCGTTATTGTAGTTGAGAAAACAGCATTCTCTCTTTCACACAGGTTTTTAGTTTGACAAAGACAGTTTTCTTGCTTGACAATTTTTATTTTCCGTGTTAATTATATCACGCGCATCGGACAAAAAAGTGTCGGGAGTTTCGAGAGAACCGAGTTTAGGATATTGTCAAATTAAGAACTGGCTACCCTACAAAACAACTTCTTTTTTATCTGTGAAAATCTGTGGGATCTTGTGGTTTCTATTTGACAGTACCGAGTTTGGGGAGGAGGGAAGAAATAATGGTTAATAAAAAGGTAAATATGCCAGGCAGATTTATGAAGCTACATGAGCTAGTGGATAGCATTAACGTGAATATTAGTTATCTGAAAGCAAATATGATAGATGCAAAGGAAGCGAAGAAAGTAATCCAGCAATTTAGTAAACTGGATGAGTTGATTACCGCCTTGCAGACGGAACTTTCAGCAGTCAAAGAGGAATATTTACAACCTGAATATCCAGAACAGAGAGATAAGCAATGGAAGGTTGCACCGACATGTTAAGCTAAGGGGCAAAGGGATTATTATCTTGCCATCTTTCGTTTTGCGATTCGTAACAAAGTTATATAGTCCTTTTGCCTCTTTGCTATCCATTCTTTTTGCTATTTTACTACCTGTATTGGCGTTTATACATCCAAACGTATTACTTCGCACATCCCCCAGCTAAAATCACAAACGAATCCTCGCTCACGATTTTCCGGCACGCAGATGATACAAATCTTGCCATCACGCGCGTGTTTACTAGTGATGGTGATAAGATTTAGATTGTATGGATAGATAATTTCAATTGCGTCTAACACCAACAAGTCGTAGGTTTCAAAGTGTTTTTGTATGGCTTCTTCAAGGGTTACCTGCATTATCAAACGCGCTTTCGCCTTTGTCAGAACAAGATTTGATAGCTCTTCTTCTCGCTTGAGTTGTTCAAGGAGATAAAGGTTGACATTGAGATAGTAATCTTCTGGGTTATCAAATCTGTCAGCGAGAAACTGTTTTACCAGGGCCGTTTTACCAGAGAGGAAATCTCCGACAAGGCAAATGGTTCCGCTGGCACTGCCTAAATCTACTCGCGTTTGCAGTATTTCATAAGCGATTTTCTGTTTCTCCCTAAGTTGAAATTGTTGTCGTAAGGTATGGTTCATTTTATGTCGCGTTCTTTAGTTTTTTAGCCATCAGCAAAAGATAACGATTATTAGGCTGATGTTTCAGGGAACGGTTTAAAATCGTCTGTTCTTCGTAAGCTGATTCTGCCCCGGCTAAATCTTCCAACCTCGTCGAAATATCGCCTTGTAAACCGCAGGCAAACCAATCTCTCGGGTTGGCTTTACGAGCTTTCTCTATCAAATCTTGGGCTTTTAGAAGGTCATTTTGTATGAGATGAATATGTCCAAGATTAGACAAGGCGAAACTATTATCGGGATTGAGCGCCAAACTTTTTTCAAACTCCACAATTGCTTCATCTAAACGCTTTTCACGTTTGTGAGCTAATCCTTAGTTCCAGGATAATTTTTGGAGGTAATTATGAAAATTACTGCAATCAAGACTTTCCTTCCCGCCTTCGGACACCGCAACCGAGGCATTATCAAAGTGGAGACGGACGAAGGCATCTACGGTTGGGGCGAGGCCTATTCCGTTGGGCCAGACCTCTCGGTCAAACCGATTGTCGATTACATTGCCACCTGGTTTTTGGGTGAAGACCCGCGCCGAATCGAATACCTCATGATGAAGACACATCAGCAATTCCGCTTTCCGCCAGGCGGAACGGGTCTGGCGGCAATCAGCGGCATCGAACACGCGTTGTGGGATATCAGTGGCAAAGCGGCAGACCTGCCGGTCTACATGCTTCTTGGCGGCAATGTGCGTGACAAAGTGCGCGTTTATCAAGGCGTCGGCGGAGCTACTGGCAAAGCGACAGCGGAAGCGGCACAGAAAATCCACGAGAACTGGGGGATTACGGCTTTCAAAACGAGCCCATATCGCCTAGACCATAACCGTCATCGCTGGGGCCGAGTCTGTGCTGAAGCTGCGGCATATTTTGAAGAGTTGCGCGAGCATACCCCAGAAGAGTGGGAATTTGCCTTCGACCCTCACGCTCAAATCTTCGAACCCATCCAGGCTCTCCAACTCGCCAATGCCCTGGCTCCCTATGACCCTTATTTCTATGAGGAGCCTTTGCGTCCGGAACATATTCCCGCTTGGTCCCGCCTGCGTCAACAGATGCAGGTTCCGCTGGCGACCGGCGAGTCTCTCTACACACGATTTGAGTTTCTCGACCTCATCGCGGCTCAAGCCGCTGATATCATTCAACCCGATGTGTGTGTCTGCGGCGGACTGTTGGAAATGCGTAAGATTGCCGCTATTGCCGAAGCGCACTACGTAACAATAGCGCCTCATAATCCGATGAGCCCAATAGCGACAGCGGTAAACGTCCAATTTGCGGCATCCACCCATAACTTCAAAATCCTTGAATACATCAATCCCACAGGCTCAGAGTGGGAAAATTGGGTGGACGAACCGTATCTACCCGAAGATGGATATCTAAAACTACGGGACCGGCCAGGTTTGGGAATTGATGTAAATGAAGCAGTTGTTTCCAAAGGCGAATATACCCATTGGCAACGCACCGCCCCTGTCCGACCAGATGGTTCTACTGGGTACATATAGGGCGTGTTGACGAATTCGGAGAAACGCCTTTGTAGCATAAGTCTCCTGACTTGTGTTCTTTGTAGAATTACCTGTTTCTGCCAACTGCGCCAAAATCGCTTTGGCTTCTCGGGTATAGTTTTCGTTTTTGCACTTCTGTATAATTCGCTCCAAATAGTCCACTATTAGATTTCATTTTTTGAATCATCCCTCTTGATTTTATGTTAGAGAATGATATACGACGTAATGACTATCGCTTTCTCAATACTTGCCCAGCCAGTGTTCCTATGTGTTCATTATCACGTTTGACGATTTGACCATTGACGACGACATACGGGATGCCTTCGGGATATTGTCGCGGTTCATCATAAGTAGCTAAATCCCTCACGGTGTTTGGGTCAAAGATGACGACATCCGCCGCCATGCCGACTTTCAGGATGCCTCTGTCTTGCAATCCGAGGCGCTGAGCTGGCAATGAAGTCATTTTGCGAATGATATTTTCTAGCGTCAAAACGTTCAATTCACGGGCATATCGTCCAAGGTATCTCGCAAAGGCGCCGTAGAGACGCGGGTGCATTTTGCCGGAAAGATGCAGTCCATCACTGCCAATCATCTGCGCCGGATGCGACATGATGGTTTGCACATCGGGTTCATGTCCTGTATGGACTAAGAAGCAAACTTCCAAATCTTCTTCGACCAACAAATCGCATATAAGTTCAGAAACTGTGGCGCCTCGTTCAGTTGCGATATCCGCAAAACTGCGCCCTTCATAATTTCTGTTCCCTTCAGTCTTCACAGAACAAACATACGCTTTCGTCCAATCCACTTGCGAACTTGATAACTCGTCGATGATTTTTGCGCGGGTCTGTTTATCCTTCAATCGAGACAAAATTGCCTCCGTACCGCCTGAACCAGCCCATTGCGGCAACATCGCTTGCAGAATTGTAGACCCCGCCAGGTATGGGTATGAATCGCACATTATGTCTATCCCGCGCGCTCTGGCTTCGTCGATTATCCGAAGGTAATCTTTCGACCTGCCTTTATTTTCATTGATTGCCGCCAGATGTGAGATCTGCACAGGTACTCCCGTGGCTTCAGCAATTGTCAACACTTCGTTGATTGATTCTTCTACGGTTTCCCCATAATTCCGCATGTGGACAGTGTACAATCCGCCATATTCCGCCACAACTTCGCAAAGCGCTATGGATTCTTCGATATCCGCATAGCATATCGGGACGTACCAAAAACCCGTTGACATCCCGAAAGCGCCGTCCTCCATGCCTTGTCGGACTAATTCTCGCATTTCCTTTAATTCATCTTTCGTCGCGGGGCGTTCCGCCATTCCCATAACCGATATGCGCACCGGCGCATGTCCTATCAGGTATGCGATGTTTGTAGCGATGCCTTTTTCAAAGCGGCTCAAGTAATCGCCCACGGAGGTCCAGTCCCACGCAACGCCGGTGTCGTCTCCAAAAAGCGGCGCGTAGGCGTCACGCAGAATTTTCATCGATTCTGGCGTCGCCGGCGCAAAACCGATGCCACAATTGGAGAAGACTTCTGTGGTTACCCCTTGCATAATCTTCGGCTCATGTCGCGGCCTCGCCAAAAGCGCAATGTCTGGGTGCGAATGGATGTCAATAAATCCCGGACAGACTACTTTTCCGTCAGCATCTATCGTTTCTTTCGCAGGTAATTTTGAAAATTTACCAATTCCACAGATGCGTCCATCACAAATCGCTACATCTGATGCAAACCACGGATTGCTCGTTCCGTCGACGATATGTCCATTGCGAATTAAAATATCTAATGACTTCAGTCGTTTAAGCGCAAAACTTGTTTCTCTATTGAATTTCACCGATATTCTCCACCACTTTTCTGAACGCATCGACATACTGTTCGATAAGTCCGTCAGGCGGTTCAGTGAAGACTGGCAGGGAAATCACTTTCGGCGCGACGGTTTCCGTCACAGGCAAGCTGCCTTTCTCATACTTTCTCACTTTATCGACATAAAGACAGCCAAAAGGACATCCTCTGTCTCCGTAGAAATTGAAACCGTTGAATAGGGATTGCAAATGCAGATTGCCCCCATAACCGCCTTCGCTGGCTGAAACGCCCTCCGCTTGCAATGCCGCCATAAATTTTTCTTTTGGCAATCCGCCAAGTTCTTCCGCATGGTAAATCAGCAGATACCCCAGGTATCCGCCGCGCTTGGCTTTGGGATAAGTGTAGAGAGGTTCGATACCGGGCAATTTAGAAAACTCTTCATCCCAGTATTGGGCGATTTGTCCGCGTTTTTCGTTCAACTCGTTTAGACGCGACAACTGCACTCTTGCGATTCCGACAGCTAACGGATGCGCCCGATATTTCCAGCCGATGCCCATGTTGCCTAAATGTCTGTATTTCTCGGTGACCAAATCTCGTGCGATACGCCCGTAATGTCCCAAGATTAGAATTCGCTCGTAAAACTCCGTATCATCCGTGATGATAGCTCCGCCTTCGCCTGCGATAACCGGCTTGCTCGCTTGTAAGCTAAAGCAACCGATATGTCCGATTGTCCCTACTTTTTTGCCGTCCCATTCTGCGCCATGCGCATGGGAACAATCTTCGATGACTATCAAACTGTGTTCATCCGCGACTTTCATGATAGCGTCCATATTTGCGACGTAGCCGAAGAGATGCACCACGGCAACAGCTTTCGTTCTCGGCGTGATGCGTTTTTTCAAATCGTCTGGGTCAACAGTCAGGGAATGCGGGTCGATTTCACAAAAGACGGGAATGCCGTTGGTGTGTAAAACTGGAGTCGCGGTCGCATGCCAGGTATAGGACGGCACAATAACCTCGTCACCTGGTCCGACGCCCGCGGCGAAATAAGCGGCATGCAAAGTGGAAGTGCCGCTGTTCTGCGAGAGACAATATTTGGCGCCCATGAATTCCGCGAATTCCTGCTCGAACTCCGCCATGACCCCTCTACCAGCCGATGAAAGTTCACCTCGGCGGAGCATATCAGTGACGATTTGAATCTCATCTTCGGTGACTTGCTCCCATCCATCCCTCTGTGGGATAGTTACAGTTTTCTCTCCTCTATTAATGGCTAATTTGCTCATTTATGCCTCCAAATATGAAGTGAAGTGGCAAAATGGCAAGAGGGCAATTGCTTTTTAGTCCAATAGTCCATTTGCCATCTGGCCCCCTTAACCTCTTCTTCTCTAAGGGTTATTTTCCAGTGGCTCCAGTTCTATGATGATAGTTTCCACAGCCTTATCACCTGTTAGCTTAACGGTTCGAGTCGCGTCCTGATAATCCTCCTTTTTGAGTTGAATTTCATACGTTCCTGGCCTCAGTCCAAAAATACTCGCTTTCAGGTCTGAACTCCTCGTCCCCGTTGCTTGCTTTTCACCATTTACATAGACATCGGCACCGCCGACATTTGACTGAATGTATAAATTAACGCGCGACGCTTTACGTTTGGGCAACGGTTTTTCCGATATATCCTCCCGACTTTCTATCGACTTAAAGCCCATCCGAGGTATCAGCCAACTGAGAGCAAGCAAAAAGAGCGCAAGCGCTACGATAACCAGCGGCACGAGCACAAAAATGGTGGGTATGCCTCTTTTTTCAGGTGGTGGAGATTGAGTTTGCATATTCTTATTCTCCTTTCTCAAGACTTTTAAAGTAAAACGTGAAACGTGATATTAGAAACATGTCACGCATCAAAGCATCATAAGATACGGTTCTGCTATCAACTGCGAAATGGTTTGGAGGAACTGCGCGGCGGGCGCGCCGTCGACGATGCGGTGGTCGAAGGATAGGCTCAAGCCCATCATAGTTCGGAGGACGATTTCATCGTCTAAAACGACAGGTTTTTTGATAATTCGCCCCACGCCTAAGATGGCGCACTGCGGCGGATTGATTATGGGGGTGAAGGTGTCAACGCCGAACATACCCAGATTCGTGAGAGTAAATGTCCCTCCTTGCACCGCTTCAGGTGTGAGGGATTTGTTGCGGGCTTTTTGCACCATATCTTCAATCTCTTTTGAAATTTCCGATAAAGTTTTTTTATCCGCATGGCGCACGACGGGGACTATCAAAATCCCCCCTGCCCCATCTTCTAAAGGGGGATGCCCTTTGCAAAGAGGGGAATTTTCATCCAACGCGATGGCAACGCCGATATTAATATCTTTTAAAAGATGAATTCCATCCTCCGACAGAGTTGAATTGAGCATCGGGTGCTTACGCAGCGCTAACGCAATAATCTTTACCAGTAGGTCTGTGTAAGACACGGATACGCCTGTCAATTCAGCTTTTTCGTTCAGTCTTTGTCGCATTTCAACTAGCGACGTCGCATCGACCTCAGTGTTTAAGGTAACAATAGCGGCAGTATGCGCGCTTTGCGCCATACGTTCAGCGATGATTTGACGGACTCCCGTTAATGGAACAACTCGTTCCGCGGGTATCTCAACTTCGGCGGGAGGTGCTTGTGGAGGTTTAGTTACCTCTTTCTCAAAGGGGGCCGGGGGGATTTTTGCTTCAACATCTTTTAACACATCATCGCGAATGATGCGGTCGCCCGGTCCCGTGCCAGTGATAGTCGTAAGGTCAATGCCGTGTTCTATTGCCAATCTCTTCGCTAACGGGGACACTTTGATTCGTTCGGAAGTCGGGGTAGAAAAATCTCTCTTACTGCTGTCGATATAACGTTGTACGTCTTCTATCACAATTCGTCCGCCAGGCCCCGAACCTCGTAATTGGTTTAAGTCAATACCATGTTGTTGAGCGAGATTTTTTGCCGCTGGTGAAGCCTTGATGCGTTCCGCCACGGGTTGAACAACTTCCGGTCGGACTTTTGTTGTAGGTGCAGTTTTTACCCCAACTTGTTGTATTGCCTCGTCTTGCGAGGCAATAATCGCTAGCACACCTTTGACTGGAACTTTACTACCTTCTGATGCTATAATTTGCGCCAAAACTCCATCAGCCGGCGCTTCCAACTCGTTGACTACTTTGTCTGTTTCTATCTCGACGATTGGTGTACCTTTTGATACGCTTTCCCCTTCCTTGACCAACCATTTGCCCACTTTACCCTCTGTCATAGTTTGGTCAAGTTGAGGCATGATAATTTCTGTTGGCATGGTTTGACCTTTCCTAAGCCGTTGATTTCCAGACGCCGCTGATTTTGTATGCTTAACAGAATCAGCGCGGTCTTAGAATCAACGGCTCATAATGCGAAGCGATATTCAAATTTTACTCATCACGCATCACGTTTCACATCAGTATCCCAAACTCCGCAGATATTCTCGATTCACTCTCATCTTCTCCTCATCCGTTCTATCCGTATTTCCCGGACAAACTACTACCCATCGGTCATAGTCAATTTCCTCCAGTGCCTTCAGCGTGCCGGGAAAATCGAGAATATTTCCCTCTCCCAATTCCACCCAATCTTGTGCGACTTCGGTGTCACGGTCTTGCAAATGGACGTAAATTAATCTATCCTTGTAATGCTTGACCGATTCGCGCGGGTCAAAGCCCCACAAGGCGGAATGAGATACGTCAATACACAGCTTGCATCTCTCCATCTTGCTCATCAGTTTCGCCCACTCTTCAGTCGAATCTATCGTAGTGTTTGTGTGGATATGATAGCACACATCGAGGTTATACTGGGACGCGTAATCAGCCATTTCATCGCCGATTTCCGCAAGTGCAGCGATTTCTTCGTCTGTCGCATACCCTCTTTGGGGTTTCCCCGCTCCCATGAACATGAAACAGTCCGCCTCCAGCGCCGCGGCGAAATCTATCCGACGCTTGTTCGTTTCGAGCATATCGGGATTTTTATCCAACGAGATACCGCGGGCGGTAACAACTGCAACGGGCATTTCCGCATCATCACAGATTTTCCGAACGCGTTCAGGTGAACCGAGAAAATCGAGCGATTGCCGCAGTTCCCAGCCGTCCCAACCAGCGGCTTTCATCTGTCCCAAAACCTCTGGTAAATTTGGCGTCTGCCACTTTAAACTGCTATATCCCAATTTAAATGCCATTTTTCTCTCCTTGGATTTATGTAGGTCGAGATTCACATCTCGACGCTTACTCTAAAAGCTCATCTTGTCATCCAGGTCTAACAGCTCAAACCATGTATCGATATCGGTGCGTCCCGGAGCAATTTCGTCAAGGTATCTCTGGAAGCGGGCGCGTTCTTCGTCGCTTTCAGGTTGGCGCGATTCAGCCGTCCGATTGAATTCTTCAATCTCCTCTTTCGTTTTTCCAGAACGTTTAAGCGCCCAATCTCCCAATTCGATGTCGTTGGGATTTTGTACCGCGGCGTCAGCGAATTCCTCTTTTGAAATCCCGAGAAAGGGGAGTGTTATCATGTCAAGCGGACAGCCATAGATATAGTCTCCGAGCGTTCCAGCTTTTGACGCTCTAGCTTTATCAGCCATCCGAGCGACGAGAACTATTCCAGCGACGTCTTTGCAATACGGGCTGCGAGGCGGGCGGCGAGAGAGGTCAACTTGCCAAAAACCTCCCCAATCATCCAACTCCATAGACTGAAAGACAGTTTTTATGTCAGTCCGTCCCGGAGCATATTGTTGCAGACGTTGAGCTAATCTCGCCTTGGCCGCCTCATCTTGCGGTTTTTCAGTTAATTTCATCTCATTAAATGCGGCAATTTCGCTTTCCGTTTTCCCTGAGCGTTCAAGCACCCAAGCGTTTAGCTCCACGTCATCATATTTTTCAACGGCTTCAGCAAACTCCTTTGCCGAAATCCCTAAAAACTCCAAAACAGCTTTGTCCAACCCGGAATTTTCCCCATACAGATATTCGCCCAACGTTCCATTATTCGACGCTCTGGCTTTATCCGTCATCCGAGCGACGCCGACGATGCCAGCGACGCTCGTATTTGACGGACGACGCGGGGGTTGTCTTCTCAAATCCATACTTTTTACATCCTTTCTGTTTAACGTTATTCGCTTTTGATTTGCGCCCACGTTGCGGTGAGCTTACCCAAAGGTTTTACGGACGCAGTTCCGCCATATACCTCAAATTCTCCCATCGTGGTATATGTGCCGTCTCCGTAGTTGCTTTCCCAGGTCAATTTCACATATTTCGCTCTGACGGCGGGGAATTCGAATTCTTCCCACTCTTTTTCCAACTTCTTGACCGTATCCTTCAGGGCTGTCTTGAAATTGCCTTCATCAGTACCAGTTGTGGAAACTTCGATGACAAAATCTTTTCCACAGCGGCTCTGTAGGTTTTCGGCAATGACTGCCTCGGTCAGCATGAAAAATCTCGCCTTATTTATAAATGTCGTTTTTTCATCTTTGAAGGCAAAAATCGCCCAAGGATGTGGGTCGCCTTCCGGCGGCGCATTGAAGACGGTAACAGTGCCGGCCCACGTTTCAAGGTCACCGTCTATTGCGCCGTTCCAGTCTTCATCCGGCCAAGCGGGCAGATTTCCGACGCTCTCTACCAATTTTCCGCCATTTGCTACCCCGATGAGATTCTCCTCCGCGCCGATGGCTTGTAAAGTGAAACATAACAACAACGCAGTTAGCGATAACAATGTTCTTCCAAGGCTGAGAGTTTTAGATGCTCTCATGATGATTTCCTCCTTTCGGTTTTTGAGATATCTCTTCTATGTAATAAATTGTAGGTCGAAATTCACATTTCGACGCCTTCTTGTCGAATTTGGAAATTCGACCTACTTCTTCTTGATTACTCCCCAAACGGTAGCTAATTTATTCCCGTATTCGACAGGCGCGAAAGCAGATTGTTCCGCCAGGTAGTTTAAGATATTCGATGTCAACTGTCCGTGAACATCCTCCAAATGCGCGTTGACTATCCACGAACTCCACACCCATCCGAGGACAATTATCGTTCCTCTGCTCACGGAATACTCAACCAACGGATAACATTGGGGATGTCCGGGCATAACCTCGGCTAAAACTTCGCCTTCTTTCGGTTTATTGTCGATACAAAAATCGGAGCCTTCAGTCCAGCCTTTAATGTCGTACTGAATGGCGCCTTTTTCAATTTTCATATCTTTGAAGATGGGATGATTCTCCTGTCCTTTGGCGATGGCAAAATCGGTCCAATCCAACGGTGAATTGTCATTTCGTCCGAAGTATCTCGGCTGTGTCGATTCCACGCCCATCTCAAAGACGTAATGTAATGCCAGATTGGTCAAAAGTAATCCACCGCCCGCTTCGATGTAACCTCGGAACGCATCAACGGTCTCCTTATCCGTATATCGCGCTGGAATGGCAGGCGCATGGCTTTCGTCCCAATAAACCACGCCGTAGGCTTCTAATTCCGCCTGCGCATTCGGCGGCGGAATAATTTTCGCGTCGAAGTTTTTCTGCGCCCACTCATAGGCTGCCTTCGCATTAGGCTTGGGTTCGCCGTCGCTCACCAAACCCAACCGAAACGGTATAGCCGTAGCTTGTCCAATCATGACAACGCTTGCATAACTGAAAGCAAGAAAAGCTGATATCCAGTATGCTATGGCATGTTTGCTCATAATATATTCCTCCTGAAATACTTTTATTATACCATAAGTAGCCAAAGATATTCAATACGTTTTAACTTCAAACCTTTCTTTTTCTTGAGATATTGCATATCAATATGGTACAATAAATACCTATT
>DTYX01000843.1 GCA_012961655.1 Candidatus Poribacteria bacterium | reverse complement strand
ATGGGGCAAAGAGCAAAATCAATCCTTTCAGCCACCTGACAATTATATCTTAGACCTATTGGGAGATAGTCCCCCTAAAGAATGGTCAACAGTCTGTACCCTCTTAGGCTTAAGCGAGTCAGACTATTCAGAAGAAATAGAATCATCACCTATAGCTAAGTTTTTCAAAAAATTGGAGGAGAAGAGAGAGAAGGATTCGATTGATGAGGATAACGTAGATGATATTTTGAACTACTTTACAAAACACATCTCCCCAAACGGTTGGCATGTTTCCGAAGCTAATCCAAGTTATATCAAATCCTTTCACGATTGGTGCTGTGCGCTTGATGACGCGCTTGATAGATTGAGGGCGTCTTTGCTAAGCTCAAATAGAGCAAAGGGGAATTGAGATGGAACATAGCGAAAAAAGTAAAATACTGATTGTTGATGACATAGAAGAGTATCTTCACTCCCTGAGAAATGCACTTGGAAGGGAGTTTGATGTTCGCACTGCTACTTCTATGGACGAAGCTAAGGAAATCATGGATGAAGAAGTGGAATTGCTTTTACTGGACATCAGGCTCAATGAAGATGAACCTCAGAATAAAGATGGAATACTTCTGCTTGAGTGGTGTAAAGAAAACTATCCCTCCAAACCCGTCGTGATGATGAGCGCCTACCGTGACTTCGATATAGCCGTCGATGCTTTGAATCTGGGCGCTTCCTATTTCCTCAGAAAGCCTATTAACCTTTCAGAGCTGAAAGCCCTATTGAGAAATCTCATCGAACAAGCCCGTCTTTCCAAAGAAAACATCCAACTGAAACAGAAGTTAAGCAAGTACGAAACCGAAGCTTGATAGTCATATCCCAAATTGCTTTCTGAGGAGAAAGAAAAAGTCAACGCATGGCAACTCGCTAACTGATTTTTCACTTATGTTCCGATGGAGGAGGGGTAAATCTCTGTGAGGAGGAAAATAAGATGGAAAAACTTTCTCGCATCACAATCAATCCCAATGTTTGTCTTGGTCAACCGACGGTTCGGGGCATGCGTATCACCGTGAGCGTCATCCTTAAGATGTTGGCAAGTGGCAAGTCCATTTTCGAGGTACTCGAAGCATATCCGGAACTGGAAGTTGAGGACGTGCAGCAGGCAATCAAATACGCGGCTTGGGTCGTCTCAGATCAAATTCAGATGATGCCAGCGGCATCAGGAAATTACTGGCACGAATCTGACCCACCATACAGTAATTTTTATGGATTTTAATCGTCGTAACCAGTGAGGTGAAAGCAAATGGCATCGGAAGAAATCCAAAGCAGTCATTACATTGGAAAAGTTCTCCCCGATGGACATCTTGAAATACCGCAAACTGTCTTTGAGCAAATGGGCTTGAGATATGGAGACGAGTTAGAAGTAGCCCTTCGAAAGGCAACATCGGTGGAAACAGAGGTATCCATCCCAGAAGAGACGCGCTCTTTGATTAAAGAGCTTGTCGGGACACCAAAGAGCCTAAAAGAAGCGGTAGAAGCATTAACTTTGATTGCCACAGAGATGGCGCCACCTAAGAAACAACAGCGCCTTTCGGATTTGCTCTGGAAGAATCAAGACGGCGCGATAACAGCCGAGGAGGAAAAGGAACTGGACGCTCTAATTTCTGAAGGGCAACAACAAACCATCCGCAAGGCAAAGGCAATTTTAGCGCTAAAGCATCTCGGAATTGATATTGTTCCTGATTTAGAAGCAAGGATTATGGGCAAATGAGAAGACCGCGCATTTCATCTAAGCTTCGTGCAAAAATTATGGAGGAAGCTCGTTACCGTTGTGGTTATTGCTTAATGCAACAGATAGCGACAAATTGGATATTGGAAGTGGAACATATCATTCCTACCGCTTTGGGTGGCACTGATGACGAAGAAAACCTCTGGCTCAGTTGCCCGGCGTGTAATCGTTACAAAGGCGCGAAGGTAAAAGCTCGAGACCCTGAGACGGGACGCAAGGTTCGATTATTTAATCCCCGTCGCCAAAAATGGGAGCGCCACTTCCGCTTTAGTTACGATGGAACGAAAATCATCGGCTTGACCGCTTGTGGTCGCTCTACTATTGAGGCACTCAGACTGAATAATGAACTTGCTAAACAAGCACGCGCTATCTGGCGCAACGCGGGTATTCACCCACCCAAAGATTGAATTTGTTGGTAAATATAGAACTTCTGCAAACGAATTAGATGAAATTATTGCAAAGGAAGCCTTAGTACGTAAATAATGGATCTGATATTTGATGGGCATTTCCGCCAATTCGGATTTGAGGTGCTACCATGAACGGCAAAAGTAAGATCCTAATTGTTGATGATGATACCGAATATCTTACGTCCCTCGCCAATGTATTGAAGAGGGATTTTTCTGTTATGAGAGCATCGTCGTCAAAAGAAGCGAAGGCGCTCCTTCCGTCTAGACCTGACTTGGCATTGTTGGATATCCGATTAGATGATGCTGACCCAAACAATAGGGAAGGTATTGAGATATTAAAATTTATCAAACGCGAAACGCCAACTATACCCGTCGTGATGATGACCGCTTATGGCGATATAGATATCGCCGTTGAAGCTACGAAACTCGGCGCTGCTGATTTTATCCAGAAGATAAGGATGGACATCAGGGAGTACAGGAAGGCGATACAGAACGTTCTTGAGAGGACAAGGCTTGAAAGAAAAGTCTCTGTATTAGAAGAAGACCTTCACAGGTTAGAGACATGGGAAATCGTAGGCGATGACCCGAAAATTCTGGAAATAAAAAGATTGGTCGATATGATAGCCAAAGACGGGCAGGCGACGGTTTTAATACGCGGAGAGACGGGAACTGGGAAAGAATTGGCGGCAAGGGCTATTCATGAAATGGGGATAAGAAAAAAGGAGCCTTTTGTCTCTGTGGCTATCTCAGCTTTGAGTCCAACTGTTGTTGAAAGTGAATTGTTTGGGCATGAGAAAGGCGCATTTACCGGCGCTAACAAGAGAAAGATTGGCTATATAGAGAAAGCCGATGGCGGGGTTCTTTTCTTAGATGAAATAGGTGAACTTGACCAGGAAATACAACTCAAACTTCTTCGTTTTTTGGATAACAAAAGCTTCAGTAGGGTGGGAAGCACGGATGAAATCGAAGTTGACCTTCAACTCCTCGCTGCCACCAACAAAGACCTCGAGAAAGCTGTTGAAGAAGGCGATTTCAGAGCTGACCTTTACTATCGCCTGAAGACCATTCAGATATTCCTACCCACCCTCGTTGAAAGGATAGAAGACATACCCAAACTTGTCTACCATTTTTTGAGTTTTTTCAGAGCGCAAGGGAGGACAAAGATTGAAAAGATTTCGGATTCTGCGATGCAACTTCTAAAGCGATACGATTGGCCCGGCAATGTAAGAGAGTTGAAAAACTGTATAGAGAGAGCGATTATTTTCGCAGAACGCGATGGGCATAGTCAAATCACCCCGGAAGTCCTTCCTTATGAAATCCAATCTTCCCATAGCGTTCCAACAGATTTGCCGGTAGAGTTGTCCCAAGAGGGCATAGACATCACAGAAGAGCTTGCCAGAGTTGAGCTTGACTACATCGAAAAAGCCCTAAAAATGGTAGGTGGTAAAAAGACTGAAGCATGGAAACTGCTCAATTATAATGACCGATTTGCACTTTATCGCCGCGTAAAACTGCTCACTAAGCGGTTTCCACACCTACTCGCTGATTTTGGCTTCATAGAGGCGATGTTTGGGAGGAGCATAGATGATAAAAAAAGTCGCTGTGATGGCTGATGAAGATTTAAAACAAAGCTTGGAACGAGTTTTGAAGCATAAAAAGATTATCGAATGGGAGGATTCATGGGAAGCTGCAGATATAGTCATTCTTGAATGCTGCTATCCTGAATACAATTCCACTGAAACTGACAAAATCTATTCGGGAATTCGCTGGATTTACATCTTGTGGGCCAAACGATTAGCTAAATCAACGCATAATCAGCTTGAACCCGAAATTATTTTTCTTTCCCATGATTGTGGAGACCGATTAATAGAAGTGTTAAAGGATATAGGACTCTTGGATAAGAATGAGACAGTTCAACTACCATCAGAGAAGAGTCTAAAAATCATTAAAATCCCTTTTTGCCTGATGAAGTTAGTTAAAACAGTGCATGCTATGGCAATGCAGATTAATTGAGGTAAATTTCAATGGAAACGCAAGCTGACTTTAAAAAAATCGCCGACTTACAGCGAGCATGGAAGCCAACTTCCTTTCACCCTCGACGACTATATTCTCCAAGGGTGCTCGAAAAGTTATTTGTGCAGCGCTTAAGATGGAATGTGCTCGTCATTGATAACGAGATTACGCAGTCTAATGGAGCGTTTAACGTAGAAAGGCTATCCTCTCTTCCCTCCCTCTACCAGGTGTTATCATGGCCAGACTGTGAGTTTCATGGAGAGATAAAAGTCTACCCATATTACCCCAAATCCCTCCTTTTTCACTCTATGCAGTTAGAGGATTTTCTGACGGAGTTTATGTATAAAGTTTACAAATGGGACATTGACTTGGTGCTTCTCGATGTGGCATTAACTCGAGATGGTACAGAAGGTGATATAGAAAGAGAAGGCTTCTATTTGATAGAAGAACTTCAACAACAACTATTTCAATTAGGATGGCAAAACGTGCCGATTGTCATGTTCTCAAAATATGAGGATATCGAATTCGTCATCGCTTCTATTAACAGGGGAGCAAGGTGGTATTGCTCAAAGGAGTATGGGGAGAAGGGAGAATTATCGTGGGTTGGCAAGCTTCATGACATTGTGAAGAAGGTGCATACCCCCTTATTGTGGTTAGGTGAATATCTTCATAAATACCTGCCCGGATGCTTTGGAGCAACTCAGAAGACGGTGAAAGAACATTTGGAAAAGTCCTGGAAAAGACTTAAAGAAGATCGAGAACAAAAGGAAGGTCAATCGCAGGAGGATTTAATCGAGTTGCCAAATGTTTCCGAAAGTGAGTTTGAACTATTTGATCATTTCTTTGAGGACGAACATTCTCGTAACACTTTTGTCGAGGTCGTATTAGAAACTTGTAGAAGGCGTGACAATACATACGATATGGATAAAGTCTTAGAGTATCACTATATTCTACGCAGAT
>DTYX01000842.1 GCA_012961655.1 Candidatus Poribacteria bacterium | reverse complement strand
GCGCAAGTTTCAAACTTGCGTTACAAGTCTGTAAAAAAGAATTCCTTGATTTTCAAGGAGAAACAATGTATAATTAAATATATTTTACTACTTTATGAAAGCAGTTCTTAGAGAAGCGATAAAAAAGAGACCTCTGTGGTGAGTGCTAGGTTTGTGAAAGGCTTTACAATAGACTTTTCAGCGAAGCGAACAGATGTACCAATCACCAAAGCGAAGGTGTTTTTCATGTCCAACGAATATGACGCGGTAACACCCCTTACAATCCCCACTGAACATGAATTGATGGAACGTGTGGGCTGGTTCATTAAACTCAGGTGGTATGCTGGTATTTTGTTAATCAGCGGTACATTATTTGCCAGCTATGTTTTAAAATTTCATCTACCGACAGTGAAATTATGCCTTATCGGTTTGGCGATTATAGCCTATAACTGCCTATTCTTTTACTATTTTAGGAGACTAGGAAAACGCCCTGAAAAAAGGCTTGTCGCGTTCCGTCGATTTGCCCATTTACAAGTCGATGTGGATTGGATAGTAATAGCTCTAATAATGCATAATTCCGGCGGCATTCAAAGTCCGGTGTTGTTTTATTTTATTTTTCACATAATCATCGCCTCCATTTTGCTCACTCGCCGAAATTGTTATCTTCAGGCGACTTTTGCGACGATATTGGTAACGCTCATTGCATTTTTAGAATACTACAAGGTGGTTGTGCCCGTAAAGTTAAAGTTTATGTCGGACTTAGATTTTTTATCTTTAAGCAGCCTTCTCTTCTTTTTCGTCAGCACCATGTACATCGCAGTCTTTGTCGCGACATCGGTAGGAGAAGCGCTAAAATCCAAGGAACGGAACTTAATGACCAATCAGGCTGAATTAGAGGATACTTATCATACTCTGGCGCATGATCTGAGAGGTCCTATAACTGCTATGCAGAGCATGCTTAATACAGTCATAGCGGGACACGGGGGGAAAATTTCCGATGAAGCTAAAGAATGGGTCAAAAGGTCGGAAAATCGCTTGCGATGCGATTTGTTAAAGAGAGTAAACGATACTTTAAATTGGGCGGCAAGAAGGGTGAAACTGATAGAAAGTGTAATGACCGATGTGAGACTTTTTGATATCGCTACAAAAGCTGTTTTGAACGAAAAGGAGATAGCGGATGATAAGGGCGTTAAAATTGTGACCGATTTTATGGACCAATCTTTGACCGTTAGGGGTGACCCGGATGATTTAGGGCAGATATTGGCTGAGTTGTTACATAATGCGGTAAAATACACCCCGTCCGAAGGTGTTGTCACCTTATCCATCAAGACAGTTGATGATAAGGCAAGGATTGAAGTAGCCGATACAGGCATAGGAATTCCAAAAGATGAACTTGCCTTAATCTTCAGGGAATTTTATCGCGCTGATAACGCTAAGCTAAAAGACAGATACGGCACCGGATTAGGTCTCTCTATCGTCAAACAAGTTGTGGATGCGCATGCAGGTAGTATTTCGGTGTATAGCAAATTAGGAAAGGGGACAAAAGTGGTCGTGTTGCTACCAAGTTCTGAGTATGAAAGGGTAGGAGAAACCGCAAGAAGTAATACTTTTCTCGCCACCGTAGAATCTTTAAGCGGGCAAAAACTTAATAACTGTTACCAATGCCAGAAATGCGCCGCCGGTTGTCCGGTAGCTTATGCCGCGGATTACACCGTCAATCAGGTTATCCGTCTGGTTCAGATGAATCAGGCGAGTAGAGCGCTGCAAAGTTCTATGATTTGGCTGTGTACCGCGTGTGAAACCTGCGGTGTTAGATGCCCAAATGATATCAATATGTCCGCCGTGATGGACGCCTTAAAACAGCTTGCCTTGCAGGAAAAAGAGATGAAGATTAACGAAGAGCGGATAAGCGCCTTTCATTCTATCTTTTTGAAGAACATAAAAAGCAATGGCAGGATACATGAATTAGGCATGATGGCTGCCTTACGTCTAAAAACGGGTGGGCTTTTTTCTGACCTGGGTATGGCGTTTGATATGATAAAAAAAGGCAAATTAAAGATACTGCCTAGTAAAGTCAAGGGAATAAGAGGGATTAAACGAATCTTCAAAACCGTAGTATAAAAAGGCAGGATAAAGTAATGCAATTCTCTTATTTTCCAGGTTGTACACTCCATTCCTCTGCAAAGGAATTTGACTTATCTACCAAAGCTGTTTGTGAAAAACTCGATATACAGATGGTAGAGCTTAAAAACTGGAATTGCTGCGGCGCCACTTCGGCTCATAGCTTGAGTGAAAAATTAGCGATTGGATTGGCGGCGAGAAACATCATTCTTGCGGAGAAAGCGCAGGCGAGGACGCCTGCTAGAGCGCTTGACCTTGTGATGTCCTGTGCAGCCTGTTATAATCGTACAAAAGTGGCTCAAAACGCATTCTTTGATAACCCCGGCTTGAGAAGTGAGTTTATGGAGAGCTTCAAAATAAAGAGCGATGAGGTGTCGACTCAGATTGAAGCTAAACACCTATTGGAAGTATTCCACGAACAAGAAATAATGGCGCAAGTTCATCAGAAGGTAAAGCGTCCGTTGGAAGAGTTGAAAGCAGTCTGTTACTATGGCTGCTTGTTGGTTCGCCCTCAGAAGATAACTGGCTTTGACGATGCTGAGAACCCACAGTTTATGGATGACTTGATGAAGGCGATAGGGGTGTCCGTTCTGGATTGGCCTTATAAGGTGGAATGTTGCGGGGCCGGTTTATCCTTGACGCGCCGCGACATCATCGCAAAACTTTCGGGCAAATTGCTTTCAAGGGCGCAACAGGCGGGCGCTAATTGCATTATTGTTGCTTGTCCTCTGTGTCATTCTAATTTAGACCTAAGACAGAAAGAGATTGCGGAAAGGACGGGAAATGAATTTAACCTGCCGATTTTTTATTTCACTGAGCTGATGGGAGTTGCTTTTGATATCCCTGAAGCGCCTGAGTGGCTGGAAAAGCATACGGTGGATGCAAGTTCTTTGCTTAAACTATAGAATAGCTGCTGATTCGGAGACAACGCTGATTTTGATTTGTTGCAAGGCGTCAATTGCAAATCAATATCAGCGCGGTCTGAGAAACAGCGGCGATGAAGGGAAGTTTTCTATGGCTGAAATTAAAAAATTAGAAGAGAAAAAGAAGAGAGGAGCCGTCTTAGTGGCCGGGGGCGGAATAGCAGGCATACAAGCCGCTCTGGATTTAGCGGAATCTGGATATTATGTCTATCTGTTAGAACCATTCCCAGCCATTGGTGGTCGGATGGCGCAATTAGATAAGACCTTTCCTACTAATGATTGTGCTATGTGTATTCTCGCGCCCAAGTTGGTTGATTGTGGCAGGCATCTAAACATTGAGATTATAACAAATTCCGACCTTGTAAGGGTTGAGGGTGAGTCTGGCAACTTTAAGGTTGTAATTAGAAAACGAGCTAGATATGTGGATGAATCATTATGTACAGGTTGTGGAAACTGTTGGGATAATTGCCCGGTAAGAAATAAGATTTATGTTCAGGAGTTCTCTCGGAAAGTCTAAAATAGCTTATAAAATGGGAAATCCCCCCTTTGAAAAAGGGG
>DTYX01000841.1 GCA_012961655.1 Candidatus Poribacteria bacterium | reverse complement strand
ATCCGATACAACCAGGTGTTTGTGACACCCATGTGCAAAAACATTTGTGCAAATTTCAATGTCTCACGAGCAAATTCCACTTCTTGCATCTGCTCACCTCTCTCATTCATTTCTTAAGATACCTTGACTGTTCCGCCACTCTCGAATACGCAGAGCAACTGTCACCATCGGCGCGACCCAGATACGTTCTCGATGTCGATTCAAAAATTCGCATAGTTGCCGAAAAGCCGTTTCGCTTATCATTAACCTGCCTTCGTTTATACTATGGATAGTGAATATAACCCATCGACCTAAGGTGGCGGCTTCCTCTGCCAAACCCACCAGAGTTGGAGCGTTGACATGTTCAATATTCCACGACCACAGATATGCCAGGTCACAAGTGGCTGGGTGATTATAGCCAAATTCCCCTCTACCGCGTCCGGCAGGAAAATGTTTGGCGATGATAGGGACATAGCTTTGTCGTGTTAGTCCTTCTCCCACATAATCATGATAACAGGGATAACAGAACGTAAATTCCTTCTGTTCAGGAATTCCCTCGCGAAGGCGTTTAGAAGCTTCGAGGATATCGGCTTCCAGTTCCTGAATAGTGGTATTTTCAAGGCATCTGGTAGCGTTTGGATCAGTGCCCAACGCTTTTGAACAGATATGACTAATTGAATGATTTCCGACCTCATGCCCCGCTTTTGCTACCTCTCTCCAAGGCTCTAAATACGATATCCAATCTTTTCCTTTAGGACAAACGAAGAAGGTGCCTTTCAAATTCAAATCGTTCATGATGGGAATCGCCGTTCGCAATTGCGACTGGGCGCCATCGTCAAAGGTCAGGGAAACCGCGCCCTGATATCCCTCGGACCAGGGAGATGAAATGTTGTGCGTCATCTGAAAACCTCCATATGCACTGAAACGTGATGCGTGAAACGTAAAACGTAAAGCATAACAATAATTATGTATTACGTATTACGCGTATAAGGCTTATTACCTTTTTTACAAATCACCATATGTAGCATAAACCTCGTCGATGGGCATTCCTTCACGGATAAGGCGACGTTCCTCGTTCTCCTTAGCGACGATATCTTCGCAGATGAGCATGACTTCATCTACAAACTCCTTGGGAATGACCTGAACGCCATCTGTATCCCCGAAGATGAAATCCCCTGGGTTCACCCGAACATAGTGAGTGAGATGGCCTGGCAGATAAATCGGCTGTTGGATGTCCGTGATGCGCCAGCCGCCAAAGGCGTTGGGACGCGTTCCCAAAGTGAAGACGGGAAAATCTTCCATTCTGAGTACATGGCGCGTGTCGCGGATATTGCCGGCGATGACCATCCCTACGCAACCGTGAGCTTGAGCCAATGTGCAACTCATCTCTCCGAAATGAGCCGGTTGCATGTCTCCGCCTGTATCGAAGCAGATAACGCAACCGGGATAGACTGACATCATCATGCGCTTTTGCGGCGAGCCAATCTTCTTCCACTCTTCATCACGAGCTTTCCGCTCTTCATCAGTCATAATCTCACCTGCAAGGGAATGCAATTTGATAGTTAAAGCTTCGCCAGCTAAAATCATATCCTGGCGCAATGAATAAAATTTAGAGGAAAGAACAGTGTTAAGTACTCCACATCTGGTGAGAGCGTCTGAGACACAGCCGCCGTAAAACTCTTTGTAGCGTCGAACCCGTTCCATTGGGCTGATGTCAAGATGACGAATTTCTCTTTTATTCATGGTAACCTGGTTCTTTTTTCTAAGTGTTTCTATCTGTTTTTATAGTTTTTTAAAACCAGGCTTTTCACCTTCCTTTCTCTTTTAATAAGAATAAATGATTCGATTGAATCTACATAATAACTTTGACTTCTTATAACTGACAGGGAAATTGTTATCTCCTTTTGTCCTCAGCGTCATCACTTTGGCTTTGAGTGACCTAACTGAACCAATTACCAAACCTTTTGTTCTATGCTTGGCTTTCACTAAATCAAAGTGCTTGAAACCAAATTTCTGAGTACATTTCTTTGTAGGATTCTCTTCCCACTCTTTTGCTCTCTTAGGCAGGATTGTATATTCCAAGGAAGCAATAGTGGGCATATAACTTCTGGTAACCATTGCGATGGCGTCGTTTGGATGACTTTTCTCTATCCCAATCTTTTTTCGCCAGTATGCCGTCATCCATCCAACCGTAAGCCGAAGGCGTCGGTGAGCGAAGCGAACACACCTTTTTACAGAAAGCCCTTCCTTTTTAAGAAGCTCATAAATATACCATTTCCCTTGCATCAAGTGCATTGGATATTTGAAGGTTGCAGGTTTCTTTTTAAGCGTCCATTCTCCTGCATGAAGCAAATCATGACACTTCTTACAGAGAGTTATGCCATTTTTTGGTCTATTTGTTCCACCATCTATTCTTTAGGATTTTCTTTTGAACCACAATGCTGACAAGTGTATTTATCGCGCCATAATACTTTGGCTCGAAAGTTTCTTCCTTCATACTCACTCTTTTGAAATTCAACCCCTACTAATTTTTTACCTGCCGCCATTGAAGAAACATCAAACTGTCCCTGTTCAATTACAGCCTCTTTTATCTTTAGAATCTTCTTTAAATCACACAAAACTCTTACAATTGATTCCTTTCTCTGTCTTATTGAAGGTTGTGGGTTTTTCTGTTTGCGATTTTTGAATCTTGCCTTTCTATGTCTCGTTTTTCTTGACCTACGGGTTCTTCTGTATTCTGCTCGTTTTTTTAT
>DTYX01000840.1 GCA_012961655.1 Candidatus Poribacteria bacterium | reverse complement strand
TACGAATTATTTGTCTGACATCGTTCGCTGTCAACTCCGCATAACAGGGCAATATTGAGGCTAAAAGCAGTATGGTTATCAATACGAATTTCATGGTTTATCTCCGTAATTCCTCCAAGAGATGTTCTTTAATCCATCATTGACCGCCTCGATTAACGCTCTTTTCCGAAGCAAGATTTTGTCCAACATTGACATCAACTTATTTTTCATGTTCTTACGAATACGAGTAATTAATAGACGCTCGAACAGTTCAGCAGAGATGTAACCTTTATCGCCTTAAAGTTAACATAACGTGAGAAAAATGGCAAACGAAAATTTAAGTGAAATAAAAGAGGGTATTACGGGCTCGCTCATTCGTTTCGCAGCCGGGTAAAGATTGCCTTAATATCTGGCGATGATTTCAGTGGTAGAGTGACTTTTTGCCCGGTATCGTGCGCTTGATACAACGCCAGAACTGTTTCGACGACTTTACGTCCATCGTGTCCAGTAGCTTTGGGATGGTCGCCTTCGAGGACGCATCGAATCCAGTCATCAATCTGACGTTTGTAGTGATAGTGGTCTAAAAAGAGCATATCTGTCGGCAAGCTAATATCTATCCATTGATTGCCGTCCCTAATCCACTGGCGCAAAATCGGCGGCTCGTAATGAGTCCATGGCGGTAGTGAGACGAACAGGGCGCCTTCTGTGCCGTAGATGTATGTCTCCTCCAGTTGTCCGTGAGAACGCGCCGGGCCTACCCACGTAGCCTCGATAGTTGCGTTGAAGCCGCTTCCAAATTCTAAAGTGGCGACCGCATAATCTTCGACCTCGTGCGCATCGGGATACCAGATTTTCATCAGACCTTGCACTGCCCGAACGTCGCCGATGTACCAGCGATATTGGTCTATCCAGTGCGAACCGTGGTCTTGGAAGCAACCCCCGCCCGTGGCCAACTGGCGGCGAAAACCTCCGTCTTTGCCGGCATACATCGTCCAGTGCGTTCGCCCGAAGATTGGCTCTCCAATCTCACCAGCTTTGAGACGCCGATATAATTCCAGAGTTCCGACGTTATGACGCTTATGAAAAGCGACACCAAGAATTCTGCCGTTGCGTTCTGCGGCATCTATCATCTGGTCGCAATCTTCCAGCGTCGGCGCCATCGGCTTTTCGCAGAGCAGATGGGCGCCGTGTTCCAATGCCAATACCGTGTGTTCAGCGTGTTTTGCCACCGGGGAGGCGACGCTGACCACATCGGGTTGTTCGGATTTGAGCATTTTTTCGGCATCATTGTAAGGTTTACCGCCCCACTTCTTCGCGCAAAATCGAGCGGCATCTTCGTTGATGTCGGCTAAACCGACGAGAGCAACATCTGGATGTTGGGCGTACCATCGGATATGGTCGATTCGAGCTGCGCCTCCACAGCCGATGACAGCAGCTTTTATTGTTTTGCTCATAATTAACTCCATTTAGCAGGTAAAGTCTTTTCAGTAATGACTCAAGTTGTTTATGAAACTACTCAACCATCATTACCGTCGTCCGGGCATGCATTATTTTATCCTAAATCTAACTGAACCGTCAATGACTATGTTGGAAAAATGCGGAGATAAAAACACCTTGTATCAGAGTCTATAATAAGGTATCCTAAGAATATTATGCACAAGGAGGCAATTCGATGGTATTCTATGACGAAAAAGATTTAGCAAGTCTCAAACAAGTTTTAGATAGCGGCGCGCTTAATGGCGGCGAAGGCTTCACGGCTGAATTTGAAGGGAAGTTTGCCGAAAAGATTGGCTCCACGTATGCAGTTTCGATGAACTCGGCTATGTCGTTGTTGCACGCGAGCATTTACGCCGCGGGCGCAGGCGTGGGTGATGAAGTCATCTGTGACCCGATTGTGCAGTTTTCAGCGATAGCGACGATGTACAATAACGCGTATCCTGTGTTTGCCGATATTGACCCTGATACTTACTTGATTGACCCAAATTCAGTTGAAGAACGCATCACCGAGCACACAAAGGCTATCGTTTGTACACATCTATGGGGTTATCCCACTGAATTAGAAGCGTTGCGAAAAATCGCAGATGAACGCAACGTCGCGCTGATAGAGGATTGCGCCCATGCGTTGTTTGTCACTCACAAGGGCAAATATGCTGGAACGTGGGGACATATCGGCGTGTTTAGCTTCTGCTCCGGTAAACATCTGCCGACTGGCGACGGCAGCATGGGCGTAACCGATGATGAAAATCTAGCCAATAGGCTTAGGGCGGTGCGTATCTTTGGCGAAACTCCACCGGAATTGGCTTGGAACTTCCGCATGACGGCTTTGGGCGCTGCTGTTGGCATGGTACAATTAGAGCGCGTGCAGGAATACATTGCGCAATACAATGCCAATATGAGGTTCTATGACGAAGCGCTTAAAGGTTGCGACTGGATAAAAATGCGCCACAAAGCCCCGTATAACCGAATTTCTGCGTATCATTACGCCGCCGCTTTCTACGGCGATAAGCATGGCATCGAATATGATGATTTCAAACGGGTAGTTAAAGACGTCGGATGCAGTGTAAACTTCGGTTTTACACAGAAGCCAGCTTATCAGTATGACCTATTCAGAGCTCCATTAGCTTATGGCAACAAAGGTTGTCCAACGAAATGTCCGTGGTATGAGGGTGATTTCAGATATGAGGATGGACTTTGCCCGAACGCAGAGGATTTGATTCCACGATTGATGACAATGGGCGTGCGCAATGAGGAAAATTCTCGCCAGAATGCGGCATTATTGCAAAAGGCTATTGAGAAGATGGGGTAAACGGAGTTTGGAATTCGGATTACTCTATATTTTGCAATTCTTTTCAACGGCGGTAATTTTCCCACTATCTATCATGACAAACCAATCGCCAGGACGGTTATATCATCCGGTTTCGGGGCATTGCCGGTGAATGCGTCGATAGCATTTAATATCGTTTGAATAAGTATCGTATTCTGCAATTTCAGATTATCTGCGACAATGGATTTGAGATTTTCAAGTCCAAATAATTCACCATTCTGATTTGCTATGTCGGACAGACCATCGGTATATAGAAGGATGGTGTCTCCTCTTTCAAGTTTTCTTTCATAACTTTGGTAGGTGCATTCGCCGGCAAGTCCTAAAGCAAAACTGCTGTTATTCGGCAATTCTTTCAATTGGAGTTTTTCCTTGTTGATGAGCAGCGCTGGAGGATGTCCTGCGTTTGAAAATACGATGTTTTGCTTACCAACATCAACAGTCAAGTAAAGCGCGCTGGTAAATATGCCAGTCTGACGCACCAGCGCGTTATATCGCCGGTTTAATTCACCGAGAAGTTCGGCAGGTGTTTGCAATTTATAGACCAGTTCGCTTAATAAAGTTTTAATTAAAACCGTAATAAGAGCTGGTTGAGCTCCATGTCCCATCACATCGGCGATAAAGACTCCGATTACATTTGGAGAAATTTTGACAATATCAAAAAAATCTCCACCGACGGCGAGAGTGGGAATATATTTATAGTCAAATTCCAGCCCCGGCGGCATCTGTGATTCTATATCCTTAGGCAGAAGAGCTTGCTGTACTTCACGGGCCATTGCCAATTCGTCTTCAAGGATTTGGTTCTTCGCTTCCAGTTCATCGTGAAGATACTTCACCCTTAACAAGGTGCGAATACGCGCCAAAACCTCAAATTTATTGAACGGTTTGCTGATAAAATCGTCTGCGCCGATATCAAGAGCTTTTATCTTCTCATCCAATCCATGCAAGGCTGTAATCATAACAATGGGGATAGCTTTCGTCTGTTCAGTCTCCCGAAGAATTTTACAAACTTTGTATCCGTCTATACGCGGCATCATGATGTCCAGGAGGATTAAGTCAGGTGTTTCCGTTTCAGCTTTTTCGAGCGCTTCTTCACCGGAGTATCCTTGCAATACATCATAGCCCCGTGCTTTTAAAATCACTGATAGCAATCTAACATTGCGCGGTTCGTCATCTACCACCAGTATTTTTGCCTTCCTTTTCCCATTATCTTCCATATTCAATTTTACCTTTCTTTAGCGCAGGCATCTCGTTTTACTGAAAGTTTGCCCTACTACGCAAACATCTAATCTCCCAATAATTTCGCTACAATCTTCGGCAGTTCCTGTGTATCTATCGGTTTGCCGATGTAACCATCGCAGCCTGAGTTTAAAAATTTTTCTTTATCCCCCTTCATTGCATAAGCGGTTAATGCGATAATCGGAATATCTTTGGTGTCCGGATTTTCCTTAATCTTTTGGGTTAATTCCAAGCCATTCATTTTAGGGAGTTGAATATCCATGAGAATGAGAGCTATCGGTTCACTATTGAGCTGAATAATAGCCTCCTCTGCCGTGACAGCTTCAATAACCTCGTATCCTTTAGCTTTGAGCACTATCCTGATAAGCCGTCGATTTCTATCATTATCCTCTACAACTAGAATTTTCGGGGGCATGATAATTTCCCTCCAGACTACGATTTCGTTTCTCTATTTTCATCGTTTTCGCTCTTGCGATGAAGACAGACGAAGTTCCTCTATTCTTCTGATAGCAGTCAACAGTTCACTTCTGGCCACATCGCCCTTCCGTACCACGGATTGGATCTTGCCGTTGAGCATTTCTCGTTCCTCAGCGCTGATGTCCTTTGCGCTGCAAATAATGATAGGTATTTCCATCGCTTCTTTACTTTCTCTAATTCGGTCAACGACATCAAATCCGCTCATATCAGGCATAATCAGGTCAAGAATAATCAACTCCGGTTTTTCATGAAACACTTTATCTATACCTTCAGCGCCGCTCAGGGCTTCCAATACCTCAAATCCTTCGCCAGATAGGACGGTCTTGATAAGTTTGATATCTTCCGGCTGGTCGTCTATAACTAAAATTCTCCGCGGTGCGTCGTCTTCTTTTGTGGGCAAGTCAAGTTCCGCCAGAGTATTCAACAGTTGTTTTTTATCGATGGGTTTGACCAAATAACCTACGGCGCCTAAGCTGAAACCGATATCATATTCATCGACGATAGAGACGATAATCACGGGTATCTTTTCGGTTTCAGGAAAATTTTTCAACTCTTGCAACACTTGCCAGCCGTCTTTTTTGGGCAACATGACATCCAGTGTAATGGCAAAAGGTTTAACTTCCCGAACTTTTTTCACTGTTTCCTCGCCATCGCGCGCCACGACGACGTTATAACCGGCGTCCATGAGATGAATTGTAAGCAATTGCGCCGCTTGCAGGTTATCCTCGGCGACCAAAACAGTTTTCCTTGGTTTATGTTCCGATAGTTCTGTTTCTGGCGGTTCGGCAAATTCAAGCGTAACTGACGATTGTTCATGGTTAAAAAACCGCGAGGGACACGCTGGTAGAGTAAAATAAAATTGACTGCCTTTGCCGAGTTCGCTTTTCACACCGATGTCGCCGCCATGCATTGTCACAAGTCTCTTGGTCAACGCCAGTCCCAAACCTGTACCTTCGTACTGGCGAGAGTAAGAAGAATCTACCTGTTTAAATTCATCGAACAGATGCAATTGGTCTTCTGGACTTATCCCTATGCCTGTATCGGTAACTGAAATTAAAAATTCATCATTTTCGAGGGAAGCGTCGATGGTAATGCTGCCATCTGCAGGCGTAAATTTAATCGCGTTGGAGAGCAGGTTATACATAATCTGTTTGAATTTCACCAGGTCAGCGTAAATATCGGGTAGGTCATCAGACGTATTGATTCGTAAGGTGAGATTTTTCCTATTAGCCATATCCCTGACTACCGACAGAATGTCATCCAACGTGTTGGACAACGAAAATTCTTCGCAATGCAATTCCATTTTCCCCGCTTCGATTTTCGAGAGGTCAAGCACGTCATTTATCATCTGGAGGAGATGTTTTCCGCTACCGTGAATATCGAGGACACATTCCATCTGCTCAGGATTTAATTCTCCGCAAAGTCCATCTTGCAATACCTCGGCAAAGCCGATAATGGAATTCAAAGGAGTGCGTAGTTCGTGGGACATATTGGCGAGAAATTCTGATTTTAATCTATTTGCTTTTTCAAGTTCTGCGTTAGTCTGTTGTAATTGTGTCGTGCGCTGGGAAACTTCAGTCTCAAGATTGTCTTTTGCCGCCTTTAGCTCTTGATTACGAGCTAAAAGATTCAAGCTCATCTTGTTAAACGCTTCCGTCAGTAGCCCGATTTCATCACGGGATTTTACTTCAATTTGTCTGCCTATCCCATTGCTGTTGTTAGCTATATCAGTGAATGTCCCGGTTATTTTTCTTAAATTTCCGATGACGGTTTTTCTGAAGAGGAGAAAAACGAGGAAAAATAGAACGGACATTATTGGCAAGCCAAACATCATAATGTTTAGGAAATCTTTTCTTGCATCGGCAAAGGCAGCCTCGACGGGAATTCCGATTGCCTTCACACCAGGTATCTCTCCCAGTTTCAGGCCAAATCCGTTTTCGGCGCCGTAAGCATCAACAATATATTTAGGGGCGTTTTCGGGATTACCATGGCATCTAAGGCAAAGTTCTTCCATGGCAAAGGGACGCATGACATAATAATATTTTTTACCGTCCTTATTTACAGTCCCGCGCCACTCTTTCATCTGGGGATTTCGGTTAAACTCTTTGATGACTTCAGTTTCCAGTGAATCTGCTTGATTGAGAGGATTACGAGGGTTAATAGCTGCTTGTTTAAAGTAGTATTCCGGCGTAATCTTATTGAATCTTTTTGCAACCTCCCGCGCGACATACGAGGTTGACATTGTTTCAACCATGAAATCATCTTCAGGAATTAAATTATACATTTTAGGGCGCACAACTTCTTTGAAATAATCTTGAATCGCTTCCACTTCCGCTAATACTATTTCTGCTTTTTCTTGAGCGTGCTGTATCGCTTTATCCGTTGTATTTTTATACATAAGCGCGGAAAAGCCCGTGATTCCTAAAAAGACAATCAGTCCCCAAAATATGCCAAATTTAGTTTGTAATCTCATAACGTGTTATTTATCCCTCACCTGCCTCTGCACTGGAAAATTCTCTGAGAAATACAATCCGAACGTCAGTACCGCCGTGAGCATTGGAGTTCATCTCTATCCTGTCAGAAAGTATTCTGGCGAGGAATATACCATGCCCTCTTTCGCCTTTTGGGGACATCTGTCTTTCGACTTCCTCAAGGCGTCCGCTCTGAAGCCAATTAGCCTCCTCTTCATCTTTGCCTTTGTCACGCACCAAAATCTCCAGGCAATCATCATTGAGTGTCAGAACAAGCAAGAAATCAGAGTTAATTCCACGGGAACCGTGTTCAATCGCATTATTACAAAGTTCGTCCACAGTTAGCTCTATATCTTCAACCCTTATCTGAGTGAATCCGAGTCTCTGAGCTAGCTGTTTGACGAAAGCCCTAATGGGGCTGATATATATATAATTGCTAGGTATTTTAAGTCTGATGCGTTGTTGTTCTTGCATTTTTACACTTAACACTTAGAGTGTGATAAAGATTAATCAAGTTTTACGGAATACAGTAGAGAAATTGAAATGAGAAGCGCGAAATATAGGACTAAACTCTCAAAGATTTGATTTTAAAATTATAT
>DTYX01000839.1 GCA_012961655.1 Candidatus Poribacteria bacterium | reverse complement strand
TTACATCCTTGCCCTTCCCTTCATCGAAGGGCCAATACGCGACAATCCCAGCCGATTCGGTATAATCCGATGAATAAGGGCATTATTTTACCATTGTACCAACTGTTTTGGGTCAGCATAAAACGGGTCAATTTTTTCTATCGGAAAAGAGACTGTTTGGTGTGTCAAGGCGGCTTTATGTATGCCTGTGGTCAGTTCGATGGACTGGCGTCCCTCTTCGCCGTTAACTCTCGGATTCGTGCCGTTGTTCACTGCATTGAGAAAATCTTCCACGATGTTTGTCAACGAACCGTTGTAATCCGGTTCGGTGTAGAGCGACTCCATCCACTTTTTTGTCTCCGCCAGATAATTCTCATCCTTCCCTTTAAAGATAATCTCGTGTCCCCACAGTTTGATAAACATATATAACTTTTCTCCCACAATCATGACGCCGTGGTCAGTTTCCGAACAGGGCGGGTCAAATACTTGGCGCGGGCTGCTTTGCGTATAGCCGATAATTCCGTTCTCAAAGCGCAGCAGTGAAAAGAGCGCGTCACGATAAATCTGCCCATCTCCAGCCCATTCCGCCGAGACTCGACTGACCGGTCCGAACAGCCAGTGGAACAGGTCAAACGAATGGATTGTCCAGCCGAATTCCCGCGCAATCATAATCTGTCCCATCCGCCCCGATTCGATGAGCGACTTAATCCGCAGATTGTCCCGGTGAAATCGGTTTTGGAAGACAACAGCTAACACGACATCATTAGCGTCCGCTGCCTCTATCATCTCATCACACTGAGCCAAAGTTTGCGCCATCGGCTTTTCAGTCAGAATATGCTTGCCAGCCTGCGCCGCTGCTATTGCTACTTCCGCATGAACATTAGAACTGGCGCAAATGCTCACAGCGTCGAAATCCTTACGGCGCACAAAGTGGTGATAATCCGTCTCAGCAGCAGTTGACGGATTTAGTCCGAACGCCTCTGCCTTCTCCTTTGATCTTTCACCAAGAACATCACAAAAAGCAACCAATTCAGTTCCCTCTAGAGACTGGAATACCTGTGCATGTTGCTGGGAACGATTCCCCGCTCCAACAATTCCAACTTTTAATTTTTTTGCCATAGTTTCCTACCTTACGCTTGTTTGTAGTCAGGCGATTCATCGCCGTCTTAAACGGACTGACAACGGCAATGAATTGCCTAACTACGAACCTAAAGTCAGCGCCATTCCAATTACCTTTTTATATTCCCCCACGTTGTCGCCAATTTCATAACTGGCTCAACGGCTTTTCCAATGCCAAAGGGCACTTCCGGGTCAAATGGGTCTGGCGGTTCGATAAGACTGAACCAAACCCGATTAATCCAGATTGGTCCTTGTCCATGAGAAGAGAAGCGAAAATCGGAGCCATTGGCGCGATTTTCAAATCTACCGTCTTTGTTGATGAACCATATATGGACGCGCCACTTCTCTGTGCCTTCAGGTTTCAATACAGGAAAAGCGCCATCACCTGCGCCGCGGAAGGCGCCGTTCACTGGCCCAGCGCCATTGCTGTCGTACTGGCAATCGATTTGTTGAGCTTCAAGTGAGTCGAAATATTCCATCACAATCCAGGCTTTATGCTTTCCGCCAACTAAAAAGCCGTCATCAATCCTGAAGTACATATGGTTGTGACCTGGTCCATTATACGGCCATGGATTTTCCCGACAAACGACGCCATCTTTTGTAGCTGGCTCAGTGATGCCATCCGCTTGCTCCTCCTGGGTTAAAAGGAGTCCTTTGTTTTCCTTCCCCAGGTCTATCCAGAGGAAGTTTTCACCCGCTTTTGGTTCTTCCGCTGCTATTGAAATAATTGAAATCAACCAAATCTGAACAAAGATTGGAGACATAATTAAGGTAATTCTTTGAAGCATATCTGCTCACCTCCTTCCATTCGTTCCAATCAAGATTTGAATAAGCACATTCACTAATATCTCCCATAGTGATTGACTAAAGCTATCACGCGGCAGTAATCGGCAAAACTTATGTTATCAGGGACGGAATGGTCAGAATGATATATATAGCCGCCGCCGACTTGATGTGGAAATCCAAAGAGAGCCACTAAATTTTGGTGAAAGAATCTTCGAGCTCTTACACTCTCGCATGCAAAATCCAACACCAGACAGCGGTACTATTCTAACACAACCGAATTGAGATGTCAATAGCGAAAGAATCTGAAGTCATCAGAAAATAAATCACAGTAGCCGAATTCGTCAGTGCGTGGTATCTGACTAGGCAACGGGAAACAGTGCAACGTGAAGCAAACCAAGCTGTCCAACAGCAAAATATGACCCTGTGAGATAAGAAATAGTTACTAAAAACATAGAAAAATGTTCTTAGCCGTTTATGGGCGGGAAGCCCAATGGACGCACTACAAAGTCCTCTATCCC
>DTYX01000838.1 GCA_012961655.1 Candidatus Poribacteria bacterium | reverse complement strand
GAAAGTGGAACTGGAGAAAGTGGGAAAGTGAGAAGAAAAATACTGTTATTCAGGACTTCTTTGCTCACCTGCACACTTTCACACCTGCTCCTTTGCTTTTCGAACCTGTTCTTAGTAACGCTATTAAAGAATATCAACACCCTACTACGGTACACGGGGACAACAGCATGATGTATGGCGCCCAAATGCGGGCATTTGTCGAAGCGGGGAGGACTGGAGGCGACATGCCGATACCTGGAGAAGATGGAGTCAAAGTTTTGCATATCATCGATGCTGTGTTTGAATCTAATAAACTCAAACGTCCTGTAAATTTTAAGGAGTTGAAATAACAATGGTCGAAAATGTTCTGAGCAGAAGACAATTTTTAAAAACGGGATGCCGTCTTGGGATTGGTCTGGGAGGTCTTCCATTCATCTTTACACACAATAGCTTCGCAGCGTCTAAATATAAAGCTGAAGAACTTCATGAAGCGAAATATTACGGACAGTTAGATGGCAATAAAGTGCAATGCCAGATGTGTTTTAGGAAATGTATTGTTTCTGAAGGACAGAAAGGCTTCTGCAGAAATAAGATAAATATCAATGGCAAATACTATTCATTGGTCTATGGAAAGCCTTGCTCGCTTCAGATTGACCCCATAGAAAAGGAGCCGTCGTTTCATACGCTGCCATCGATTAGTATATTCTGCACTGCCACGGCTAGTTGCAACAATAGGTGTAAATTTTGCCACAACTGGCATATCTCCCAGAAAAGCGTCGAAGAGACGACAAACTATGAATTGACGCCTCAACAAGTGGTGGATAAGGCCAAAGAGTACAATTGCGAAGCTATGTCTTTCACTTATAGCGAACCGACAGTTTTTTATGAATATATGTTCGATATCGCAAAGTTAGCTAAAGAGAGCGGATTGAGGGTATTGTATCATACCAATGGGTCAATAAATCCCGAACCTCTGTTCGCACTCATTAAGTATATGGACGCCGTTACAGTCGATTTGAAAGGGTTTACCGAGAAGTTCTATCGAGAAGTTAGTTCTTCCAAGCTGGAGCCTGTGCTGAAGACCCTAAAAAATATCAAAAAAGCGGGGGTCCATTTGGAAATAGTGAACCTGGTGATTCCCACATTAAACGACGATATGGATGATATAAGACGGATGTGCGTGTGGATAAGGGAGAACATCGGTGTTGATACACCTTTACATTTCAACAGATTCTCCCCAGCTTACAAACTGACGAAACTACCTCATACGCCGATTAAAACTTTGGAGCAAGCGAGAAAAATTGCTGTGAAAGAAGGATTGAAATATATCTACATCGGCAACGCTCCGGGGCATAAATACAATAGCACATTCTGTCCGAAATGTGACAAACGGTTGATTCATCGAACCCATTTTGCCGTTCTTGAAAATAATGTGAAAGAAGGGAGATGCAAATTTTGCGGAGAAGAGATTCCAGGAGTTTGGAGGTGAAAAAAATGGGTAGGATTGGAACAATTCCTCTTCTGATGCTTTGGGCTTCTTCACTGTTATACACTTCAGGATGTAAAGAAAATCTACTACAGGCACGACCGAATAAAGGAGATGCAATAACGCTTCCCAAGCCCAGTCATTCAAGCGCTGTCAGTGTCGAAGAGACACTGCAAAAGAGAAGGTCAATCAGGCGATACAAAGACGAGCAATTGACCCTTGCGGAAGTATCACAACTTCTTTGGGCGGCTCAAGGAATAACGGCCAGTTGGGGAGGGCGAACCGCTCCTTCTGCGGGCGCTCTCTATCCTATGGAGATATACTTGGTTGCAGGAAAAGTTGAGGGACTGGAAGCCGGAGTTTATCGCTACAACCCCAAAGAGCATGTCATCACTAAGCAAAGAGAAGGCGATGCGCGTCAGAAAGTATCCGACGCAGCATTAGGACAGGAAGTCATCCGAGATGCTCCCATAAGTCTCATTCTCGCCGCTGTTTATGAAAGAACGACTCGAAAGTATGGACAAAGAGGGATACGCTATGTCCACATTGAAGTCGGACACGTCGGGCAAAACATCTATTTGCAAGCAGAGACGCTTGGCTTGGGAACAGTAATGGTAGGAGCCTTTTATGACCAAAAAGTCAAGGATATCTTGGGCTTAGATAATGAAGAACCTCTCGGTATCATGCCCGTGGGAAGAAGATGACGAGTGACGAGTTGAAACATGATGCGTGATACGTGAAACGTAACACGTAACACGTTGAGCTAAGTACGAACCGAAGCGTTCCCCCTTTCCAAAGGGGTACGGTCAATAGTGAATTAATTAACCACAAAGACACCAAGAACACAAAGGAAAAATTCTGTCTTTGTGCCTTCGTGGTTCCAAAAGGGGGGTTAGGGGGATTTCCGAATTCCGAAGCGTCAAGTGTAAACAATGCGTTGAGCCTTTCGCCTTCATCGATGTTTCAGATGGCTATCGTGACAACGTGCATGTCGTTATTGTCTCCCGTCGGTTCGATGGACTGACTGAACGTTAAATTTTATCTTTCCACTACCTCCACCACCTGATTCGCCGCTACATCCGAAAACGTTTGCGCCTTTGGGCCAATACACTTGAACTTTTTCCGCTTTCATATTCGCGCCCAGACCAAAATCCACTTCTGCGCTTTGCTGACAGAAACAATCCAATAATAGATGCTGAAATAATCCCACTCGGAATTGACTTGGATTGAGGCGGCGTCGGTCTCGTTGGCAATGGTGCTCTCAGACACCCCCGAAAATCCGCTGATTTCCTCATACGAATATCCCGCCAATGAGAGCACAATCGGAGCGCGCTGTTTCTCTGAAAGCAAGTCCAACGCATCCTGGAGCTTTTTGGATACTTTGGTGTCAGATAGGGCAAAAATCACGCGACATGAAAATTTTTTTGAGAAAGCAGCAAAGCGAAACTTGCTAATTTCATCAAAAAAACGAGGAGGCAGGTATTTACGATTCCCAAAACGGGAATGAACACAACGGAGGCAACTAAGCCCGCTATGCACGCGCCCAACAGGTCAGAAGCGTAGAGAATGCCGGCAGTCCTGCTGATGTTATTGGAATTGCTCAGTAGTATCTTGTTAGCTAAAGGGAATTGTAAGCCGACCAAAAATCCTGATATGGAACTTAAAAAGAGAAGTATTATCCCAACTGAGCGGAATATCAGCGGATGCGCTATGTAGGCGTTGAAGAATATGAGCATTATTGGAAGCAATACGCAGTAGAGAGCGATTAACAAATCAAGTTTTGCCAAAGAAAACCTGTCATTCTTGATTCTGTCCATAATCCGAATCATCAGAGTGCCTCCTGCAGTCAATCCGACCATGAAGGCGGTCACCAAGAGTCCCAATTGGTGGTAAACGTAGCCGTAAAAAGATTGAAAAGCCAAAATTAACACTATATCAAAAGTCATTCCCACAAAGCCTGTAGTAGCAATTGTTATCGGGATTGGAATGTTTCTTATGGAAAAGAAACCGAGTTTTTCCCAAGAACTCGGTTTCTGAGTTACTACTATCAAAATTAATGCGAATGCAATAAGCGGTATCAGAAACATCCATAGATTGAGCTTCCCTATCAATCTGAATAATCTTCTCAGATTGGAGGCTCCCGTTAGCGCATTCCATAAGGCGAGATGATAGAACAAACCCGATGGCAAAAGGTCCTTATTGATTTTAACATTTCCATTCACTTGTAAAGATTGGAGAAACCAATTCACCCGTTTGTCGTCCAGTTTGTATTCTATATGAAAATCCGTCAGCAGCTTGGTATCAACTCTGCGATTTTTCAATCTTTGGATAAGCGTGTCGGGGACGACAGCGGAGATTTTGTCAGAGGGAGATGCTAAAAAGAGGACAACGTCGCCGGGGATGATTCTGATATGCTCGAAAACTTTCCGAAGCGAGTTGTGAATACAGGCATCGAGATTTTTTAACTCCTCGCTCATATAAGTCAGCGAACCGGGGGAAGTGATGACAAGTATGCCATCTTCACTTAAAATTTTGCGCGCCATCCTAAAAAACTCTACTGTATAGAATCTGTTTATCTGCAACGTGGAAGGGGTGGGAAGGTTAATTATAACAACATCATATTGGCGTTGAGTTGTTTTGATGAAAAGTCTGCCATCAATCTGTTTGATGTCAACCCCTGGATTATTTATCTCAGCTTCGATTAGTGGGTCTTTAAACGTTTGAGCCGATTGAATGATGAGAGGGTCAAGCTCGGTATACTCTACAATCTCAACGGGATGTTTCAAGATTTCGGTCAAAACCCCTCCTATGCCGCCGCTGATGAGCAGGACATTTTTCGGCGAGGGATGAAAGAGCAAAGGCAGGTGAATTAGCTCCTCAACGTGAACTATATCTGGAACAGGAGTTGTACAAATGGGAATGCCATCAGCGAAGAAAGTAAGCTGTTCCTCTCTTTGAGTAACTGCGACGTTACCGTAAATCGAATTTTGGTAGTACAGAAGATTATGTCCTTTCCACTGTTCGCGGATTGAGCTATTGTGGATTTCATCAGTTTTGGAAGAAAATAGCAGATAGGAAGCCGATGCAAAGAATACAATAACAACAATAGCGAGATACGAGAAACGGAAATTAGAAAGAGATGGGACCAACAAAAGCAACGCCGAAGATAAATTTAAAACCGCTATGCCGCAAGCTATCTGCATGGAATGAAAATAAGGAATCAACAGATAAGTGAAGATGGCTCCTCCAATTATGAAGCCGATGGCTTCGTAGATGTAGACTTTGCCGATGGATGGCGCGTCTTCTTTCGATAGTTGTGAAAATATTTTACAGCCGAAAGTAAATTGGGCGCCATCGCTAAGGCTCAATGGGGCAAGTATGAAAAATGAACAGTATAAGACGGGGAAAAGCCCCACCTCTTCTCCGGGAGCAACGCCAATTATATTCCTAAGGATACGAGTTCCATAAACAGCCACTGGAAGAAAGATGGAAATGATGAGTTGCAGAATAGCGAAGGCTCGTACTTTCTTCCTTGTTTTCTCAGCTATTCTGCCTATAAGCGAACTCCCGATAGCCTCCAGAATAAGCCAGTTCGCCATAATCAGTCCGATTGATAACTCATTGCCAGAAAAGGTGACTAATAGCTCTCGGATTAACAACACTTGTGTAATCACAGAGGTAAAGCCCATAAGTAATAATGCGAATATGACACTCTTTTTCATTTCAGGAACGGATAATTTTAACCGTCTAATATGCTGCGGATATGCCGAGATTGAAAGCTAAGTTGACGATACTCCAGGTCGCCCATAACACATTATCGCCGAGCACCAAGCCCAGAAAAAGCGGCGCGGCTTTGCGGTATGCGCCTATCCCGCCATGTCTCAGTAACAAAAATTTTATCAACCAACTAAAAAAGACAGGAAACCAAAATTAAATCATTCTACCCCATGAAGCGCCGGCGAGG
>DTYX01000837.1 GCA_012961655.1 Candidatus Poribacteria bacterium | reverse complement strand
GACTTTGAAAGACAAGATGAATCTCGAGCAAGCCTCTGAATTGGTAGAGATGGCATCCAGAGTTGATAGAAAATTGATGGTCGGTCACTTAATGGAGTATCACCCCGCGATTGAAAAGCTGAAAGAGATTATCAGAAGTGGAGAATTGGGTGAGCTCTATTATCTCTATTCCCAACGGGTGAACTTGGGCAAAATTCGCAAGGATGAGAACGCCCTTTGGAGTTTTGCCCCACATGACCTTTCCATAATTATGTATCTATTGGACATGGAACCCGAAAGTGTAAGCGCGCGCGGACAAACATATCTCCAAGACGGCATAGAAGATGTAGCTTTCGTAAACCTTCAATTCCCCAACAAAATCATGGCTCAAATCCAGTTAAGCTGGCTTGACCCGCATAAAATCCGCAAAACAACCGTTGTCGGCAGCAAAAAGATGGCAGTTTTTGATGATATGGAAGCCACCGAGATGCTCAGAATCTATGACAAGGGTGTTACCAGTAATGGTCAATTCGCTCCCTTTGGCGAAGCTCTGAGCTTACGCTTTGGTGACATTAACATCCCTCACATCAAAATGACTGAACCGCTGAAGCTCGAATGCCAACATTTTCTCGATTGTATTTTAAACAATCAAACCCCAAGAAGTGATGGACGTGATGGGTTGAGAGTTGTTAAAGTATTGCAAGCTGCACAAGAATCTTTGGATAAAAATGGTATGCCAGTAAATATTTAACGGAACGACCGGGATGAAGGAATGGAGGGATGGAATATTGGGTGGATTGGCTCCTTCCATCCTTCTATCCGAGACCATGTTATTGAGGAACTTAGATGGAAAAAGATTATTTTGTTCATGAATCAGCCTATATTGATGAACTTGTTTCAATCGGCAAAGGGACAAAGATTTGGCATTTCTGTCATGTAATGAGTGGCGCGAAAATAGGTGAAGATTGTGTTTTAGGACAGAATGTTTTCATCGGAAAAGATGTCCAGATTGGAAACAACGTCCACATTCAAAACAACGTCTCTGTTTATACGAAAGTAACTCTGGAAGACAACGTCTTCTGCGGTCCCTCCGCCGTATTCACCAACGTATTCAACCCAAGGTCAGAAATCCGACGTCAACTTGATGAATACCTGCCCACATTAGTCAAAGAAGGCGCTACTATAGGAGCTAATGCCACGATTCTTTGCGGACATACCATCGGCCGATATGCTTTTATCGGCGCAGGAGCTGTCGTCACTAAAGATATCCCTGACTATGCTTTAGTCTATGGCAACGCAGCGCGCATTGCCGGTTGGATGTGTGAATGCGGAGGAAAGCTCGCTTTTACAACCGAGGAGACAAATTCGATAGAATATGCAACATGTATCAAATGTCGGAAACGGTACGAAAAACATGATCTGAAAGTGAAGCGAATTGAATAAAATTGTAACCACGAGATTGGCAACCACAGGATTTCACTGACTTACCAGATAAAAAAGTGGTGATTGCTGATTAAACAAGAACCCCTTTTTTTCAATCGGCAATCGTAAATCAGCAATCGAAAAATGGAGGGATTATAACGATGCGACTAAAGGCAGTCATAAAAGGCAATCAAATTAAATTTCTAGAAGGAAAATATAACTTCCCAATTCCAGTCACCGTGGAAGTAGTTCTTCCTGATGGAAGTCTTGAATCTTTGACTAAGGGAGAACATCCTGTAACACAGAAAATTCGCAAACTCATGGGAAACATCAGCAGTGAAGATTTTGATTGGAGAGGGGAATGGCAAAAACATTTGGAGGAGAAATATGGCTGAAAAAGCGCTAATTGATGTGAACATCATACTCGACTATCTTTTAGAACGAGAGGAGTATGAATCAGCGGGATACATCATGGAAGAGATCTTTGATGGACGGTTGAGAGGATTCTTGCCGGCAAGCGCAGTGCCTATCTTAGCTTACATTCTTGAACGTGAAGCTAAGAAGCATCCAGAAAAAGAGAGTGATTGGAAAGCGGCTCTTCAGGTCGTGTTATCTAACTTACATCTTGTTTCAGTTACGGGAGATGATGCACTAGAAGCTCTGGAGAGCGATGACATAGAAGACGCGCTTATGGTAAACGCCCTAAAGAGAGTGTGTCCAGATGCCGTTGTTATCAGTCGAGATAGAGAATTCCCTGGTCCCTTTAGGACATTAAATTCTGTGGAGTTTATTGAATATTACAAAAGTCAGTTCGATACAGAGCCTACTCAAGTCCCACTTCTTGACTTAACAGAAGGATATCAAGCTCACGTTGAGGAAATAGATAATACAGTACTGTCAGTTGTTGCTTCAGCACGCTATATCCTCGGTCCTAAGGTTGAGGAATTTGAAAAGCAGATTGCTGAATACTGCGATACTGAATATGCCGTAGGCGTGGCCTCAGGCACCGACGCACTGCTGATTTCACTGATGGCAGTTGATGTTGGATATGCTGATGAGGTTATCACAACTCCTTACACATTCTTTGCAACGGCTGGGTCGATCTCAAGATTGGGTGCTAAGCCTGTATTTGTTGACATCGACCCAAAGACTTACAACATCAATCCAGAACTAATCGAAGAAAAGATTACCGATAAGACCAAAGCGATAATTCCTGTTCATCTTTACGGGCAGTGTGCTGAAATGGATGCAATTCTTGAAATAGCCCAAAAAAATGGCCTTTATGTAATCGAGGATGCGGCACAGGCTATCGGTGCAAAGTATAAAGGGAGGAAAGCAGGTTCAATGGGAGACCTT
>DTYX01000836.1 GCA_012961655.1 Candidatus Poribacteria bacterium | reverse complement strand
TCAGGTTGTTTCTGCTCTGCCTCGCTTTCTTCGCAGCATTAGCTATTGTTGTCATTTTGCTCGACAAAGAGATTAGTCGTTTACTAGACAAAGACAGAACAATCTTTGAGGCGATTAAAATTATTTTATATAAAGCTCCTGGGCTCATTATGCGAGTTCCATGCGTCCCCGCTTCTGCTTCGTTAGCCGCTTTTTTCATGCTCAGCCGTTTCATCCAGAATAACGAATTGACGGCGATGAAAGCTGCCGGCGTCAGCATGTATCGGATAATTTTTTTAATAGCCGCGGCGACTGTTGTTATATCTGTTCTCACAGGTGTTTTCAACGATAGAGTCGCATCTCCAGCCACTTGGCGGGCGCGTCTCATGGAGAAACGCATTCCGTACTACATAAACCGGGATATTATTTTTAAAGGCAAAGACAATAGGATGTATTACATCCAAAATCTGAGACTGCAAGATAAGAAAGCTATCAATTTGACAATATATGAGTTTGGTGATAATAATGAGTTAAAATCCAAAATATCCGCTTCTACTGCGACCTGGGCTAGCAAAACATGGATGCTTACAAATGGAACAATTCACACTTTTGCACATGGACGTGAGATTGAATGTTTATTGTTTGATGTCAAACGAATTTATGTAGAGGAAGATCCAACTCTGTTTGCTGAAAGTGGAGCGAAACCTCGAGAAATGACCTACGCGGCTTTATCCAAGCGAGTTAAATATAAAAAGGATGCCGGCAGACCAGTAAGAGAAGAACTGGTTGAAATGCAGCACAAGCTCGCTTATCCTTTTGCATCGCTTGTAGTTATTCTGATTGCTGCTCCTTTAGCGATTCAATTTGGCCGCGCCGGGATAGCCGCTGGTTTTTTGATTACAATGCTCCTCAGTTTCATCTACTGGGGCGTCGCTATGGCTGTCTTTGAAGCGCTGGGAATAAATGGGAAACTACCGCCCGTAGTGGCGTGTTGGTCTGCAAATGTGCTGTTTGCAGCAATCGGCGGAATTGCCATCTGGAAAGTGCAAAAGTGAATCGCCGACTCTATAACGTTTGGGGTGAATTATATTAGCTATTATTCGTGTTGCGTAATACGCTTTATAAGTCGGAATATCCGCTTGAAAGCTAACTCACACCAGGCGTTATAGTGCCATAGGGTGAATTCATGAACAAAATTTCAATTATACTGTTAATTGGCATCTCAATTTTTTCCATAAATAACCCGGCTTACAGTCAGATTGCTTACGACCCCTATGCTATGGCAGAGACGGGTTTTTCGGGCGTAACCGGTTTAACCATGATAGAAGATGAGCATGGTGAACTGACGCCGTTTTACAGGCTTCAATTGCGACCTGAAATCAACCTTGATAGGATAGGAATCGGTTTTGACGCCATTATTCTGTATAATCCTGATGAAGGTATACGTAATCAAGACGGGAAAAAATGGGATAGTTTGGGAGATTATTTACGAGCCATCCGCTACTTTCGATACGGGCATCGGCGTGAATCTCTATATTTTGTCTACGGCGCGTTAGAAAACATGTATATCGGTCACGGCTTGATTATGGGCGGTTATTCTAATTATGATAGACGCGGGTTGCGCTTTGATGTCAATACAAGTCTATTTGGCGCGGAAATGATTTTAAATAATTTAGCCGAGCCCAGTATCTTTGGCGGTAGAATCTATCTTCGCCCGTTTCATCTGATAAATCGACTGACATTTGGCGCGACTTACATCACAGATATCGACCCCGACCCTCAATCCGATTCAGAAGATGCTTTGTTAGCTTACAGTCTGGATTTGAGCGTTCCCATTATTAAAGGGCTTGAAGTATATAATGAATTAGCTTTCCTGCGCGGTTTGACGATGGATAATAAAACAGGTATCGGAAATGCTGTCGGCACGGGAATGGAATTCTTAAATGCGATTTTTAAAATTGAATACCGCATATTCAATGAATATTTTCAGCCAACGCCTTTCGATTATGTCTATGAAGCATCGAAACCGTTGGGACCTCTGGCTGATGAAATTTCGGGAATCCAAAGAGGCGTTTATTCTCTGTTAGCATATTACCTCCCAGGGAAAATTCAGGGCGCTGTCGCTTATGAAGATTACACCTTTGGCGACCCGAATCTTTACGGTGAGATAGTAGAAACCGACTTAATTGGCAGGATGTCCCTTCGAGCCTTCTACGTCAAACATGAAATAGAAGATTTTAATGATATCTTCGACCTTGACGAAAAGTCTGCGCTTACTATCAGAATTGGATTTGAGGTATATCCTCCATTTGAATTTATCGTATTGCATGAGTTTCGATTCCGTGAGCGCGAAGAAGATGAGGGAGGATTTGAAACAATTCGTGAAACATCCTTTGAATTGGGAGTTAATATACGATTTTAAAAAGAAAACGGGTTTCTGGCAAAGTTTCTGGCAAAGTAGATTCAAAATGCACCCCTGGCTTGAAAGTATAATTACTTTTATCTATCCCGCTCGATGTCGCTGTTGTGAACAATACATGAGTGTTGGCAAGGTTCATTATATCTGCGACGATTGCTGGGAACAGATAGAATTTATCAGCGAGCCTTACTGTGAAATTTGCGGGAAGCCAATCGATTTCAACCCAACGCCGGGCCATGATGGAACACAGAAATGCCGCTGGTGTTGGCGACATCAGCCGAAATTTTCAAAAGCGCGTTCTATCGCTTCTTACGAGCTAACTCTCAGGCAAGCCATTCATCTGTTTAAGTACGAAAAAAAGATTGTCATGGCGAAACATTTTGCGGAATTGATGAAAGATACTGCGCCAAAATTGTTTGACCTTTCGGATTACAATTACATTATTCCTGTGCCGCTGCACAAAAGCCGGTATGAAGAACGAGGTTTTAATCAATCGGAGCTTTTAGCGCGAGAATTGGAAAATCTGTTTGATATTCCTCTTCATCTTGGTAATCTCGTCCGAGTCAAAGATACGCGACCGCAGTTCAGCTTGGAAACGCGCGAAGAAAAACTTACGAACGTGCAAGATGCTTTTGAAGTGCGTGAACCTGAGAAGATTGAATGGAAAAATATACTGTTGGTTGATGACATTTTCACTACTGGCGCTACGGTCTCAGAAATTGCTAAAACACTGTTGAGTGAAGGAGCTAATCGGGTCGATGTGTTTACTCTCGCGCGGGCGGGATAGGTTTAGAGGAGGTATAATAAATGGAACAGCCGAAGGAAGTAGCCGAGATAGTCGAGAAGATACTGGAGGAGAAATTAGGGGATTATTTTTCCAGATACCTGGCTGGTCGGGAGCGAGAGTATGAGCGAATAGGCGTAATAGAGCGGCTTATCCGCCTTGAGGAGGAACTCAAAGCGCAGCGGGAGGTGATGGTGGCTCGTTTTGAAGCAATGGATAGACGTTTTGAAGC
>DTYX01000835.1 GCA_012961655.1 Candidatus Poribacteria bacterium | reverse complement strand
GTAAATTCAGCTTTACTGGATGTTGAAAATCCACACGGACATTCAAGCATTCTATTGCTTTCTTCTTCCAAATCGATCAAATCAAACCTTTTTGATTTGATTATTTCAGACCACTTATTTTTAAGCTCAGGATATTTAGCAAAAGCACAGGTTAAATGGCAGATTTTAGAGCCATTGTTGAAAATTACTTTTGCATTAGCTCCATTTTTACCACATAACTCGCATGCACGTGCATCTTTTAGAATTTTGAAGTCAATAGGTTTTGAGCTGTTTCTGTTATTCTCCTCTTTTGAGTCTTTTGAGCTATCTGTCTCTTCTTTTGAGTCAAAATTAGTTAAACTTTGAACGCTTCCATTCCCAATATCAACAAGTCTTATTCCTTTCCATGCTCTTATTCTCTTTCCTTCAATTTCTGGTCGGTAATCTTCAACTTTAATATGCCTTTGTAATTTCTCAGCTATTTTATTCTTTGGAACGGTAGGAAGCTTGTTTCTTCTGCAATACTCACAGAAGGAATTGTAGAAATCATCTTTTGAAACCCACTCTTCCGAAGCTACTTCAACACAGTCCAGGACAAATGCTCCAACAGGATCTGACATCCTGATGTATTCCTCTCTTATTTCATCAGTTGATTTTGATCCGGAAAAATCGCCTTTCTCAAGCAATCTCTTTAATCCCGCTAATGCTAAATTCAGTAAGCCTGACAACTCTTCAGGTTTTGTTAGCTTCTCAATGAGCTTTTTATCTGCCTTATCTCCTTCAAACTTATTCGGAAAATTGATTATAATCCATCTCCGGAAAAATGCGTCAGTTTCATCATAAGTTTCCGGAAGCTTGTTTGCTGAGAATATGAGCTTTGCATAATTCACAAACTTGAAAGGATGCTGAAACTTGCGCTGAGCCTCAAGCATATCTCCACCTGTGAGCATCTTAAAAATGCCTGTGTTTTTTAAGGCTTTATCAGGTATATCAGCAAATAAGTTTGCCATTTTCCCGTAAAGCTCTGAGGTCGCAAATCTATCTTCTACCAGTTCCTGGAGAGACTTTGATGAAACATTTGCTTTACCGAGAAATTCTCTTAAAAGACTAATTAATGTTGATTTGCCGTTATTTCCTTCACCAACAAACATGAAAGCCTTCTGAATGAAATAATCCCGATACAGGCAGTAACCAAATAATTCCTCAATTACAGGAATGTCATCTTGATGCAGAACTTCAGAAAAGAACTTCTTAATCTCAGGACAGTCAGCTTCAGGATCATACTTCACATGCAGTTTTACGGTCAATAAGTATTTAGGTGAATGTGGATATAATTCCATTGTTTCGAGGTCTAAAACTCCGTTTTCAACAGCAATAAGGTTCTTGTTATTGTCAAATTTTGATCTGTCGATGTAGGTTAATCTCCATATGTGCCCAATCACCTCATTAACTCGATGATTGTTTGCTTCTTCACCAAGGTATTTTTCACAGTAGTGTTTTATTATGGATTCGCCACCTGGTCTGAACACACCATTGTTGTAAAAAAGAACTTCTTCGCTATCATTGAGAGTGATAAAAACAAACTGATTCATTATAACATCTGCTAATCTTTTAGCTACAAACTTATTTCTATTAAAGAAATATTCTACGTTGAATTTAATATCTATGTCCAGGTTCTCCTCTTCATAATCAAGAAAAGAAGTATTTTCCTTAGAAATGTCCATATCGTCCACATCGTCCAGGTTGTTATATTCTTTAAGTATACTTTGTGAAATAGAATTAAAGTATGAAAGAACGTGGACATCCTGGACATCTCTATTAAAACAACCTTCTTTTTTGAAATGCTTGCCGGAGAACCTGGACATGCTACCTTTTCTCAAATCTTCTGTGATTTTAACCAATTTCAAGAACAATGAAGGATTTTTAGCAGGATTAAACCTATCTCCATTTATTTTCGATAATGTAAGATTGATATAATCATCTCGATCAAGCTTTTCTCTGTACCTATAATTACGCAATATCTCAATTATCTGTGATTCGTTAAACCTCCAGTAATACAGCCTGGAAGCACATGCCATATCAGCTTCAGAAAGAGAAGGATAATCCGCATGTTCCACAACTGTGAGCAATTCATCGAGCTTTCTGTCAACCATCCTTATCGCATCCAAATGTATTCCTAAGTCGTTAACAAAAACATCTGATTTTATTTCAGTTGATTTAGCTTCTTTTTCAACTGTGAATAATTCTGCCAGTTTTTTTACATTTTCCACATCTGTGGTTTTGTCATTCAGTTCAATTAGCTCAGCCAAAAGCTTTCTCTCGTCTTTGACATTGTAAAAGCCTGGTAATCTCAAAATCCTTGCACAATCCCATGCATTATCAACCTTAAAGCCATGTCCTCTCAAAAATCGAATTAGAACCCTGTTAAGCTCCTCGATCTCCTCTTTCAATATCTTCTGATTGAGTTTTATTATCGGCTGAAATCCTCTTCCGGAATAAACACAGGCTGTGATATGTATTCCTGAGCTTTCAAGAATTCTCTTAGCCTCCTCATATTTTTCCATAACCTTTGCTTTTATCTCCTCATTTGTGAGATTTGAGTATTTTTCTGGTCTTTTAACAGAAAAAACATCAATATCGAGCCATAGCCTGTCAGCATTGTCAATTACATGCTCTTTATTTCCTCCTCCACTTTCAGGCTTTGACTTTCTTGGCAGAATGCCGTAATAAATGTTAAATCCACTCTCATTGTGTGTTTTCAAGCTTTCAAGGTCATTCAATATTTCGTTGACAGAATTGTAAAACCTTGGTATTGATTTATTGCCTATCAGCCTTATCTCAAGCCATCCTTCAGTGTGAATAAATTCAAGAAATTCCTCAATTTTCCTGTCTTTCGGAATTGATCGGATGCCAACGGATGATATCGGATGAGATTGAATATGTTTAGCTTCTTCCATTTGCTTAGATTGTTCAAATTCACTTGAATTTGTTAAAGATTGTTCAGCATGATTTTTCTTAACATGTTCTATTAAAGCTCTTTTATTTTTTAACCACTTTCCACATATTTTGCAAGTTTGAGCCATATTTTTCACTCCTCCTTGATGGGGTCAAGAACAATCTTTCCATTCTCTACAACCACGAAGAACCGGTATCCTCTGAATATCTTCCTCACAAAAGCTGGAAGATAAATTCTG
>DTYX01000834.1 GCA_012961655.1 Candidatus Poribacteria bacterium | reverse complement strand
CTTTTGCCTGGGTCGCTAAACTCATATCGCCTATTTCATCGAGAAATAGCATGCCGCCATCTGCTTGGAGAAATTTTCCATCTCGCCTAGCTGTAGCGCCCGTAAAAGCGCCGCGTTCATGGCCAAACAATTCGCTCTCTATCAACTCCTCTGGGATTGCGGCACAGTTGACTTTGACAAAGGGTTTATCCGCTCTTAGGCTGTTTTCATGGATTAATTTAGCGACCAATTCTTTACCCGTGCCATTTTCACCACTTATAAGGACTCGACCGTTGCTAGGCGCCGCCCTTTTGATTTCATCCAATAATTGTAGCATTGCTGGGCTTTTGCCTATCATTTTCTCCGCTTTATCGCCGATACGCCGGCGCAGTTCTAAATTTTCCAATTTCAGATTTTGCTCTTCCAGCGCGTGCCGAATCACAGTGAAAATACGTTCTAATTCCTCTGGCTCGGAGAATGGTTTATCGATAAAATCATACGCCCCCAGTTTCATCGCTTGCACAATCATTTCGGTGTTGCCATAAGCGGTAATCATTACGACACACAATCCCGGTTTTAGTTTATGAATGCGTTCCAGCGCCTGCAATCCATCCATCCCCGGCATAACAACATCGAGGAAGACGACATCTATATCTTCATCCTTGATTAGCTTTATAGCCTCTGCGCCATCCGCCGCCGTCAATACATTATATCCTTCTTCACTCAACAAACCTTTCATAGAAGTTCGGATGTTCTCTTCATCATCCACTACAAGTATGGTAAAATCACCCACAAGTCCACTTACCCTCCCATGAAATATATTTGACTTAATTTAGATTATAAGATATAATCATTCACACGTCAATAGGAATTTTACTTCAACGCTGTCCATCTTTTAGACGAGAACAAAATAGACTAAAAGGGAATGGAGAAAATGATGATTCAATCTCGACCTATCCCCAGAAAATCTAAACAGGGGATTGAAAAGATGCGTCAAAGTTGTAAAGCAGCTTCAATCGTTTTGCAGAAGATAAGTGAGGGGATAAAAGCTGGCGTTTCGACTATAGAGTTGGATAAAATAGCTCGACGCGCCATTGAAGAGCTTGGAGGAACACCCTCTTTTCTCGGGTATAAACTTCCCAGACATCCTCCATATCCTGCCGCAATTTGCGCATCGATTAACGAACAGGTTGTCCACGGTATCCCTGATGGACGGAAATTAGTTGATGGCGATATAATCAGTATAGATGTCGGTATCTTCTTGGATGGATACCACGGCGACAACGCCTTTACATTTCCCATCGGACAGATATCCGATGAAGTTCAACATCTGCTCGATATCACACAAGCAGCTCTGTACAAAGGCATAGAAGAAGCGAAATCCGGCAATAAGCTAGGCGATGTTTGTCACGCCATTCAAAGTTATGTTGAGTCAAACGGCTGCTCCGTTGTACGGGATTTGGTGGGACACGGCATCGGACGCAGTATGCACGAAGAACCACAGATTCCCAATTATGGTCGTCCTGGCAGCGGCCCTCGTTTGAAACCGGGCATGACGTTGGCGATTGAACCGATGGTTAATGCCGGCACTTGGGATGTAAAACTTTTGGAAAATAGTTGGACAGTTGTGACCGCGGATAATAGTCCCTCAGCCCATTTTGAACATACCGTCGCAATCTTGTCCGATGGTCCGGAAATTCTAACATGGAATGAGGAATTATGGGGATAGTTTAGACTTTCGAAGTCTTCGAGACTTCGGAAGTCTGGAGGTTATTATCGATTGAAAGGAACTTAAATGAAATTAGCAATTGTCACAAGCATACGGCAAACCGTAGCTGAAACTATTTCGTATTTGGATGAAAACGGTCTTGAAGCGATTGAATGCGGCTACCAGTATTTCATGGATTCCAATAATCAATCGCTCCGAGAGCTAAGTAAAGGATTTGCGGATAGCGGGAAGCGAATCTGGTCAGTACATGCGCCGTTTGGCAAAGGGTCAAATCTCTCTGCTATTGATGACGAGGAGCGCGCAAAGGCATTGGAAACGAATCAAAAACTGTTGCAAAAAGTTGGCATGGCCGGAGTTGAGGCTCTCGTCATCCATCCCGGTGTTGCTGAGGATAACGAGGAAAATTTGAGAACGATGTCTTCGTTGATTGTGGAAAGTTTAGCGGAATTGGTCGTTGCCGCGGAGAAAGAGGGGGTGAAACTGGCTCTGGAAAATATGTTGCCCAAGCACCCCGGTTCAGATTGCCAGGAATTGCTCAACATGGTCAAACAGGTTGATTCGCCATGTCTGGGAGTCTGCTTCGATTCCGGGCATGCGCATGTCGCAGGCGATATGCGGGAGCATTTTGAGATATTGAAAGATTCAATCATAACCTTCCATATACAGGACAATGACAGGACGCGAGATATGCATCTCCAACCAGGCTACGGAACGACCAACTGGCGCGATTTTGCCGATGTCTTGAAGACGATGAATTTTACTGACCCTATTGTCATTGAAGCCGCTCCCTGGGGCGGGGCAGACGCCAAATGGATGCTCAAGGAAGTAACCGCTTTACTGGAAAATAATCGCTTGAGCTTTGCCGGGACTGAATCGATACAATGGCTTGCACGCTGTCCCAAATGCGGCCATCACGTGTTCGGCACATTGGAGAATTGGTTTTGCCAGTGTAAGCAGATATAGAAGGAAGATAGAAAAGGGATGAAGCCCACTGGTTCCAGAACCGACAGGAAAACAAATGAGGACAAAATTTCATTATTCAGGTGAGAAAAGATTTTATCGTTTTCTATACAGAATCGTGCAGCCGCTGTTTGGCTGGCTGGTAAAATTTGAAGCCATCGGCAGAGAATATATTCCCAAAGAGGGCGGTACCTTGATTATGTCCAACCACGTGAGTTATCTCGACCCAATTTTCTTAGGCGCGGCGGTAACGCGTGAATTACATTACATGGCGCGAGATAACCTGTTCCGGCCAAAATTGTGGGGGGATTTTCTGACTTATATGAATGCTTTTCCCGTCAGACGCGGAGAGCCGGATATCAAAGCTCTGAGAACAACTTTGTCATTATTAGAGAAAAATAGACTTGTGTTGATATTCCCTGAAGGAACAAGAGGCATCGACGGCAAACTTGGTGAACCGGTAGAAGGCGCTGGATTTATCGTCCATAGAACTGATGTCCCAGTTATTCCGACTTTCGTCAAAGGTACTGAGATAATCTTGCCCAAAAATGCCAAGGGCATCAAACGCGCTAAGGTGTCCGTATACTTTGGCAAGCCGTTGGAATTATCGACACTTCGAAGTCTAAAAAGAGGACGGGAAACCTATAAATTGATAGCGCAAGAAATTATGAGAAATATTGCGGAATTGAAGGAAAAATGTATTAGTCAGCCAGATGTCTCTGAGTATAGAGAATAAATTCTTGACAAATTTAAACATCATTGATATAATTTAATCAAACAACATAAAAAAGTCTTCGGGAATGGGTGAAATTCCCTATCGGCGGTATAGCCCGCGAGCCTAAGCGACAAGTTTAGAGCTGACTTGGTGTAATTCCGAGGCCGACGGTTATAGTCCGGACGGGAGAAGATAACACAATCTTATTATAACCCGAAGATTTATTCTTTGGGTTTTTTTATAATCATTTGTGAGCTGGAGTTACGAACATGGAAAAATTCATGCGACGCGCCTTGGAACTTGCAGCGCAGGCAAGGGGATGCACTAGTCCCAATCCGATGGTCGGAGCCGTAATTGTGAAAGCTGGAGAAATCGTCGGTGAAGGATATCATCATAAAGCTGGAACGCCGCATGCGGAAATTCATGCTATTAATAACGCAGGTGGGAAGGCAAGAGGCGCGCAACTTTATGTTACCTTAGAGCCGTGTTGTCATCGCGGACTTACTCCGCCTTGTACAGCAGCGATTATTCAAGCGGGTATTTCATCGGTTGTCATGGCGATGCAAGACCCAAATCCACTTGTGTCCGGTAGAGGCAAAGCGGAGTTAGAAGCTCATGGCATAACGGTGCAAAGCGGCCTTTTGGAACGGAAAGCGCGCAAACTGAACGAATTTTACATCAAATATATCACAACAGGTTTACCTTTCGTCATTCTGAAATCCGCCATGAGCATCGATGGAAAAATTGCAACTTATACAGGCAAATCCAAATGGATTACGTCAGAAGTGTCTCGACAAAAAGTCCACGAACTGCGCGACACTGTCGATGCCATTCTTGTCGGCATCGGAACAGTCATCAATGATAATCCCTCCTTGACAACCCGTTTGATGGGCAAAGAAGGAAAAGACGCCGTTAGAGTCATCGTTGACAGCAATGCGCGGCTCCCGCTCCCATCCAGAGTGTTGCATTTGGATAGCACCGCGCCAACACTAATCGCTGTGACACCAAAAGCGCCTGAAGATAAAATCTCACTCTTGCAGGCAACCGGCGCCGAGTCGCTCATAATCCCTGCACGCAATGATGGCAAAGTCAGTCTCAAAGCACTGATGGCAACATTGGGAAAAAGAAAAATCACCAGCGTGATGATAGAAGGTGGTAGCGAGATTAACGCTTCTGCTCTGCAGGAAGGCATCGTGGACAAAGTTATGATATTCATTGCTCCCAAATTTATAGGTGGAAGAACAGCGCCTGGGCTAGTCGGTGGACAAGGTATCGAACATCTCTCGAACGCTATTGGGTTGGAAGATATTCGGGTTTCTAAAATTGGCGAGGATATTTTGATTGAGGGTTATATTTGTAGCGTAGATTATTAGTTTGCAACGCTTTTAATTACTACGATTGTTGGTGCTAAATACGCAATACTAGTTTTCACCAATAACGTGTGTAGATAAAAGCGCACAGGTTTATGTTATTCAGAGTTACTATCATGTTTACAGGTATCGTTGAAGAGATGGGCACAATTGTCCAAATCACCCGCAGAGCGAATTCGGGACAGATGGTGATTGAGGCAAAGAAAGTATTGGAAGACTGCATAATCGGCGACAGCATTGCTATAAGCGGAGCGTGTTTGACAGTCATCGAAGTCGATGCGAATAGTTTCGTCGCCGATGTCTCCCCTGAAACCCTTCGCAGGACGAATCTCAGCGAACTAAAACAGGGAGATAAGGTCAATTTGGAGCGTTCTTTGCGTTTGCAAGACCGATTGGGCGGACATCTGGTTTTGGGACACGTCGATGAAGTCGGCATCATCAGTCGGTTGCAAAGCGAAGACAGCGCGACTTTAATGCGGGTGACTGTTTCTAGCGAAGCGATGAGATATATCGTTTTCAAGGGTTCAGTCTGCGTCGATGGCGTGAGCCTCACTGTTGCGAATCTATCTGCGAATGCTTTTGAAGTCTCTCTGATACCCTACACGAAACGGGTAACGACAATGGGACTGAAGAGAGTCAATGACAAAGTCAATATCGAAGTTGACATCCTCGCAAGATATATCGAGCGGTTGCTATCGCAAGGCTCCAAGCCGGAGCGGATTGATATGGCATTTTTAAGTGAACATGGGTTTGCTTAAACGGGCGACATATTATCTGGAAAACTTGGTTTTTGCCATTGTGGACAGCGGATATCAAATGGATGAAAGCAAGGAGCTCCAGCGCAATTTGTGAAAATTTTGGAACAGATAGGTCCATAAATTCTGTGGTGATACCAATGTGTAATTAACAACAGGAAGGAAATAAGATGGAAGGTTTCGATAGGCAAGCTACTCAACCCAAAGGTTTTAACACAATCGAAGAAGCAGTTGAAGCGATTCGCAATGGCGAAATGATTATCGTTACAGACGATGCGGATAGAGAAAACGAGGGGGATTTACTGATGGCGGCGGAGAAGGTGACGCCGTCAGCGATAAATTTTATGGCGAAGTATGGGCGCGGTTTAATCTGTTTGCCAGCGACCCAGGAACGACTCGACCAATTGAAACTAGAGCCGATGGTATCCGATAGCACCGCGCACTTGAGTACCGCATACACTGTTTCAATTGATGCTAAAGAGGGCATCACCACGGGAATTTCCGCCTATGACCGTGCGCAGACGATTTTAAAATTCGTTGAACCAAATGCAAAGCCGGAGGACTTTGTTCGCCCAGGGCATATCTTTCCGCTGCGCGCG
>DTYX01000833.1 GCA_012961655.1 Candidatus Poribacteria bacterium | reverse complement strand
CGGGATGCGTTGAAGTACAAAAAAGAAAAAGGCGACTATCTTGGGACGGTCCCACTTGGCTATGACATTGTTGGTGGGGAGCTTCAAGAACGAGAAGACGAGCTGGCAATTGTTAAGTATGCCAAGAAACTTAGACGGGGCGGTTACTCTTTAGGCAGGATAGCGGACACCTTCAATAGAGCTCTCTTGATGCAGGAGTGGCAAAAGAAGAGAAAGAGACTACTTTCCCATCAGAATCCTCTCTTCTCAACGTTTTTGATTTTCATCCTCACCAGTTATATAAAAAGCTTCCCAGGGAAATCTCTTGATCCCTTGCCCCACCAGGGATATTTATTGGCACAATTTTTGTAATTTGAGATATTATCGACTACCAAGAAGTGGACGTGCCGCGGCAAGAAATAAAGGTATTGACGAATCTACGGGGGCCATTAACATTTTTATTGACAGCGATATAATCGTGGAACCAAATTTTATAGAAGAGCATGCGAAGCTGCACGGTGGAGAAGATATTGTAGAAATCGGCTATGTGAAGAGATTACATGTTGATTGTTCTTCTATCAATATTGCTGACGTCATATATGATTTCCAGTTAATCAGTAACCTCCCAGCCTCCTTTGATGATAGAAAAAATGTGTACCGCTTGTGTTCCTCAAATTTGGCTAATCTTTCTGTGCCCTGGGTGGTTCTACATGGAGGGAATTTCTCTGTAGAAAGACAACATCTAACGGAGGTTGGCAAATTTGACGAAAGTTTTGGGCTTAGGTGGGGGGCAGAAGATGTTCAATTAGGGTATCGCTTACATGAAAAGGGGCTAAAGTTTCTGTTAAACCGAGCGGCTATTGGTTATCATTTACATCACCAGTCAAATTGGGTAAAAAACTTACAAGAGTTGAGCCAAAACCTCCGCCTGTTTCACAAGAAGCATCCTTTTTTGGAAGTCGAGTTATATAGCGATTATCTCGATATTACATTAGAGAAGTATATTAATCGCTTACCACATTTCTATGAACTCTCAAGAGCGCAACTGTCGCCAGATTATTCCTTAAGCGAATATGCTAAAGTAGTGCAGTGGTTCAAACAACACACAAGCGGAAACAAATTGATTATAGGATGTGGAGATGGGTGGTTATTAGATCAGTTAGATGGTACAGTAGGTATCGATATCAATGAGGAAGCTCTAAAAACTGCCAGAAGGAGATACCCTGATAAAGAATTTTTAGGTGTGCTAGGCTCACAAATTCCTTTTGAGGATGGGACGTTTGATACAGTTATCGTCACGGATTTTGTAAGGAGCTTGAATAAAAATAAATTTAAGCAAATCTTAACGGAAGCGAGGAGAGTCGGCAAGAGAGTTGTATTTTGTAGGCTAATTGATTATCAAGCGAATTGCCAGGAAGACAGGACTGCAACTGATGGGCCAGAAATTAGAAAAAGTACATTGAAAGAGCTATGCTCCGATCTTTGCTCGGACGATTACGAAATAGTAGAAGATTGGGAAAATGGCCTGCTGACCCTCATTATTCACTCCACTAATAGGATGAAATCTCCTCTCAGTCTGCAAGACGTCAAGGTTAATATTGGGTTAGATCGCTCTGAGAATAATAATCTTGTTTATTATCTCAAGGAATTAACCATCGCGATGGACAAATTAGGATGTAATATATCTTGTCAAGAACACTGGCCCAGTGTGGATAAATCACAGTACATGGAACGATGCACCTTGACTCCCAGACTAGAAAAGATAATTCGGAAGCTACGAGAAAGAAATATCGATTATGTAAGAGACGAGTATTTTCAGGTTCCTGGAAGCATGTTCTATCCTGGAAGTAAGATAAGGATAATAGATTATCCCTATAATTGTGGATTCGCATTTCAGAACACAGAGTCACTGAATCAAACATACGACCTCTTTTGGTGTCTGTCAAGATATTCCATGGATAACTTCATCAGAGCAGGTGGGGAAAAAGAAAAGGCCTTCGTTGTCCCTATTGGAGTAAATCCCGATACATTCAATCTTGATATCAGTCCTAGAACTCTTGATACGGCTAAGAAGTTTAAATTCCTTTTTATGGGTTGGCCTATGAGAATCGAAGGGCTTGATATTCTAATCGAAGCGTTTACTGAAGAATTCTGTATAGACGAGGATGTTTGCTTAATTGTCAAAACACCCCCGTTACTTCCCATCGTTCATGAACACCCGTGGATGGATTCGCGAACGAAAGAAAAAAAGGTCAAAGATGCTTTTGATAAATATTTGATTATGAAGGGAAGCCTGGAAGAATGGTATTCTCAAGCAAAGCAAGAAAAAGGTAGTAATTGTCCTGAGATTATCTTTATTTCTGAGAGTGAATCTAAAGTTGAGGAATTCGCTAAATATTATGTTGCCTGCGATTGCTTTGTGTATCCAGCACGAGCAAGCTCTTTTGGTATTAATGTCATCGAAGCGATGGCATGTGGCAAGCCTGTTATTGTAACTAACTGCGGCGGATACCTTGATTTTTGCAATGAAACCAACAGTTATCTCATCGATTGTCAATTGACACAAGCAATCAAGAGTCAAGAAGAGAAGTCGGAGCGATTAAAATGGGCGGAACCGGACAAACAGCATTTGAAACAACTTATGCGGTTTGTTTATGAAAATCCTGAAAAAGCTAAGGAAGTTGGGCTGCGGGCACACCAGGATGTAAGCAAAAACTGGACCTGGGAAAATGCTGCTCGCAAGGCTGCCGAAAGCATTCTCAGCATAAAGCGGAATGGCAAAAAAGCAGAGACATTTGACAAATCTCGTTTTGAAAGGATAGATTATCCTCTTAACGTAAAGGACTTTGAGCCAAAAGAATTGTACGAGGCGTTTCGTCACTTCGTTGCAGGCAACTAAATCAAGGCAGGTTGGAATGGAGGTCTTTTTATGCTAGAGTGTCCCATAGATATGGGAGTTTTTGTCTACACCCTAAACGGGAAAAGGGTCTTATTGGATGTAAGCAGTTCTCTCACTTTTGAAATTGATGAAGTAGTGGATAAAGTGCTTCGTTTAAGTAGCCAACTTAACAACAATGAAATTATCGCTAATCTGGGAGAGCAATATAGCATTGCAGAAGTGGTCAACGCCTTTGAGAAGCTTGGGATGTTAAAAGCCGCGGGATTGCTGTCCAGTCGATATGTAGGCGGTAGAGAGTTGGATTTATATGACGGGCAGAGGAAAGTTCTGAAACAAATTGAACAAAACAGTGAGGTTTTAAGAGATAACCTTCACAAAAAGTATGAAAAAAAAGTCAGTGTGGTGATTCCAGCGCATAACGCCGAAAATTTTATCGCCAGAACTCTTGACAGCGTGCTTGCTTCTACTATCAGTTCAAAAAAGAAGGCGAGTTCCCCCGCGAGATAAGGCTTTTTAACTTTCACCAAGATTTGCGCTTCCCATTCTTGATAAAGCTTTCTGAATTTTCTCTCTCTCCCCAGCTTTTATCTTTCGTGAAATGGCAACAGATGAAGCCTGGTTCTGTTTAACATGATGGGATGACAAGGAGATGAAGCATGAGCTATCATGACATCAAAATCCATTGGCAATTGCACTTCTATGACCCAAGTAGCATGTCCGCTTCCGCAAGAGACACGGCTTTGGCGATGGCAGAAATCGGCTGTCAAGTGAAAGTTTCTCCCCTGGACGCCAGTCGAAAAAGCGGGGTGATTCCCCCAGAGGAGGAAGCCAAGCTGAAATTGCTTCAATCAACAAAAATCAAAGAAGAGGATTGCTACCATGTGAAGTTTTCCCCGGAAGATGCTTTAGCGGAACCAAAACCGGGGAAAAACATCGCCAAGCGGATATGGAGTTACGACCTCAACAGCGTGCCTCATTCAAAAGTGCAAGCTATCAACCATCAATTTGACGCTTTGTGGACCTGCTCTCAACATTGCTTGAATGCCTTCATCAATGTGGGATTATATAAAGAAAAAGGGTACGTCGTGCCGCGGGGAATTGAGAAAAACAAGTTCAATTTAAACGCCCCTCCAAAGGAACTTCCGACTAAAAAGAAATGGAAGTTCCTTTTTGTGGGACTTCCCATTGTCAGAAAAGGCTTGGAAACTTTGCTTGAGGCGTATATGGAAGAATTCAGCGCCAAAGAGGATGTCTGTTTAATTGTGATGACCCGGTCTTGGAACAAGGAGTACGTCGCCAAGTGTGATGAAGAAGCTAAAAAAAGCGCCAAGCGCAACGATTATCCTGAGGTGATATATATTCAAGAAGACCTTCCTCAGTATGAAATGCCATCCTATTATACTGCCTGCGATTGTTATATCCACCCGGCTTATGCGGAGGCCTTCGGAAAGACAATCATAGAAGCAATGGCATGTGGGTTACCAGTCATCGTCACCCGATGGGGTGGACCTGTGGATTTCTGTACGAGACAGAACAGTTTCCTTCTCGATTACACTTTTGCTCCTGCATACAATGAGCTCAGGGGATTTACTCTCCCAGAGAATGCGCTCTGGGCGAAACCTGATAAAGAGCAGTTGCGGAACTATATGCGATATGTCTTTGAACATCAGGAGGTCACAAAAGAGATGGGGCTTGCCGCCCATGAGGAGATTACCAAAAACTGGACTTGGATAAAAGCTGCTCAGAAGGCCGCCCAATCCATCCGAGAGATTGCCATTTCCCCTGGTGGGGTCAAGAATGATTCCTATCGCTACGACGACTCCAAGGTTGATTTCAGTTGGGAAGGCATTTGGTGGGCCCAAGGACATATCGATGAGCTGGGGTGGACGGCAGAGTTTAAAATCCCTTTCGCAAATTTCCGCTTTAAAGATAGGCAGGAACATGTGTGGGGAATCAACTTTGAACGCATTAACCGGAGAAAGAAGGAAACCAGCGATTGGAAGCCGATGTTCCAGGAAGAGGGAGGCTGGACGCGGATGTCTGAACTGGGTCATTTAGTGGGGCTGCGGGACATTGAAGCTGGCAAACAGTTCGAAATCTCTCTTTATTTCTTAAGCGGTTCCTCATCCAGGGGCGGGTTTTCTCCCCCGTCAGATGAAAAACACAACGAATCCATGAACGGGACATTGGGGACGGGGCTGGATGTCCAGTATAGCGTGACGGGAACATTAAAGACCAACGTTACCGTTAACCCCGATTTTGCCCAGGTGGAAGCCGACCAACTGGAGATTAACTTAACCCGCTTTCCCACCCGCTTTGAGGAGAAGCGCCCTTTCTTCGTTGAGGGCAACAGCTTCTTTCAAACGCCGTTGGAACTCTTTTACAGTCGGCGCATCGGTAGTCGTGGGGACATCCTCTGGGGGACTAAAATGACTGGCAAGGTAGGGGACTATTCCCTCGGTTTTATCGGGAGCCAAACGGGCAGTTTCGATACCCTTGGGTTCGGTAAACAAGTAGAAGGCAAGGAAGAGGCGTTGTATTCGATTCTCCGGTTGAAAAAAGACATCTTCGAGCGGTCGAATATCGGTCTGCTGCTGGCCGATAAGGAGATGGATGGAGGCTACAGTCGCCTGGGAGGGTTGGATGCAAGCTTGGGCTTTCATGAAAGCTATCGGGTGGCGGGACAATTAGCTTTTAGCTTTCATCCTGGTCAAGGCACAAAGAACAAAGCCTATCGAATGGAATTTGGCCAGAACAATGACCTATGGAACGCCACCGTGAGACTGGAACGGCTCGACCCTCTGTTTGACGCCAATGAGACAGGATATCTCCGAAAGGAGCCGCATCGTGGATGGCAGCAAGTGGGCTTCGAGGCCGCTTATACACCTCGGATTCGGAAGATGGGATTGCGGAAGGCTTTTGTAAGCTATCGGGGCGAAGTCTCTCAAAGCCTCTACACGGATGAATATTTTGCCAATTGGATAGCTCAAAATCCCTCAAGAAGGCTTTCTCCAGAGTTTCGACGGGATTTAATCGCTTGGAAGGGAAGCGTCTGGGCATCTTTGAGCTTTGTTGAATCCCTCTTGGGTAGGATGAGCGTGTTTTATGAGCGCAGCCGGGAAGTCGAGCTGACGGATATATTCATGGCAAGCGGATACGGTTTTTTCGTTTCAACCGACTGGACGCGGCGCACCTCTGGGGGCGTATCGGTGCGCGCGGGGGATTTTTACAATTTCGCAAGACAGGCTGTAGAGGTGCAACGGCGGCTTTTTCTCTTTAGCACCTTGCGGCCGCGAAGCAATCTCACCTTGGAGTTTGAGGGTAGTTACGCTCAGAGCCTCGACCAAAAAGGCATCATCGACGGGCGTTTTTTCACCAGTTCCCTGCGTACAACCTACCTGTTTACCCGAGATATATTCCTGAGGGTGTTTGCCCAAGCAGGACGCAATCGTACCTTCTACGACAAAATACAAACCCAGCAGAATTACCTGGTCAGCATGCTTTTAGGGTGGGAATACAGGCCGAAAAGCCATTTCTTTGTTGCGTATAACGAAGATTGGAAAACATCGGAAGAAGAGTTGCACCTGGACGATAGAGTCATCGTGGTCAAGATTTCTTATCTCTGGAATTTCTAAAGGGACAACTTAAGCAACTATGCAATGTAGGAGTTTAATTCACAGGGTACCCTATCTCCCCACATTCCGGTAGGAATGCCATGGCAATGCAATTTATTCAAAGACGATTCAAGGTCTACGCCCGTTTGATCAAAATCCAATTGGTTGAAAAGCTCACCTACCGCACCCATTTCTTTATGGTTTTCGTGGAGTATCTGCTAATCATGGTGGTCAGCTATTTCCTCTGGAAAGCCATCTTAGCGCACGGCCGAAGCATTAAAGGATTCACCTTAAAGGATATGGTCACTTATGTGGCGGTCGCTGGGGTGTTTCGGTTTATTATCAACGAACTGTCCGGTATTTTCTGGGAAACGCAGCGCCAATTCCAGAGTGGTGATTTGATAATGAATCTGATAAAGCCGATTCATTACCAGGTGTTCCTGTACTGTCGGACTTTGGGTGGAGTGTTATTCCAGCTTGTTTTTCGGGTGCTGCCGACCCTTGTCCTATGGGCGCTTGTGTTTGGATTAACCCCTCCAAATCATCCCACTTTGTTTCTTTTGAGTTTGCTCCTTGGGGCCTTTGTGTATGCGGGAATTGCTTTTCTGGTGGGCTTAGCCACCTTTTACATGGAAAATAGTACCGGTGTCAATTTTGCCATCAGGACTTTAACAGAGATATTTTCCGGGACGCTCATCCCTTTGGTTATGTTCCCCCCATGGTTGGCATCAATCATAAAATATCTTCCCTTTCGGTTCATCTTTTATCAGCCGATGCAGATTTATTTCGGTCATCTGGCTTTCCATCCTGCTCTCATAGCCATTGGAGTGCAAGCGCTTTGGGCTATCGCCTTGTCTTTGGCAGGGATTCTGTTTTTTCAAGTCTCCATCAAACGGCTTACTATTCAGGGTGGGTAAAAATGAAGCAAGTCCGCTTTTACATCAAAATCTATATTCGGTATTTTTCGCAATCTTTAAAGCGCCGTTTGGCTTACCGGTCGGACTTTTTGATACAAATCATCTTCGCCTTATCCACTCAGGTAGCATCCTTGGTCTTTGTGCTCACCATTTTCGAGCATATTCCCGACTTGAACGGGTGGAGTTTCGCTGAGATTTTGTTTATCTACGGCTTTGCTCAGACGGCTATGGCTCTGTTTTCGTTTTTTTTCGGCAACCTAATCAGCCTGGGGAGATACTACATCCTTAATGGACAGCTCGACCGGGTGCTTCTACGTCCTTTGCATCCCCTGTTTCAAATCCTCGTCGAACGACTGGACTTCGGAGCCTTGTCCACGCTTGGCATGGGGCTTGGTGCTTTGGGCTATGCCTGCGCGTTATTAAATCTCTCCTGGTCTATAACGACGTGGTTTCTTTTGGTGAGCCTGCTTTTTTGTGCAGCCCTTCTTTTCGCCGGGCTTGTTTTCATCTTGGT
>DTYX01000832.1 GCA_012961655.1 Candidatus Poribacteria bacterium | reverse complement strand
AGTCAGCGTGGGAACACATCATTGAGGAAGAGTGGGTAATCCAGAAGGTCGGAACAGTGACACTGCAGAGGTCAGGATTAATCCCATCCGAAGGTGGAATAAGGGTCAATGATGCAATTGAAACCTTCCTCCGCTACACCGACAAAACGATGATTACCGCGCCCCAGGCGGTCCTTCAAGGGCTTTCTCAGGCTTGCAAAGATAAGTTGATAGGGCTTGGGATTGGAACAAATCCGTCGAACCTGCAAAGGAAATGGTGCGGAGAAAGTATCCTCCTGGACCAAAACGAAGATGGGCTGTGGATTATCCCGCCTTATGGGCCTGAGCCGCCAGAACCACCAATAGAACCGACACCTCCGGTAGATTCCGGGCCAACGCGGCCAATAGGACCGGAGCCACCAGTAGTCCCAGCGCCGGCGAGTGCGGGGGATAATATTAAGCGAATAAGGATTACTGGAACAGTCCCCGTAGAGAGCTGGTCGGATGTTTTTCGCAGCTTCGTCAACCCTGCAGCGCGAATGAACCTGAAAAAGCTGAAACTTGGCATCGACTTCTACCTTGAGTTGTCTGACGACCATCCACTTTCGGAGGATGACCCTGAATATAAACGGTTGAAGGAGGCCGCAGGGCAGTTGGGCATTAATATCGAAACCGAGAGATAGTGGAGTAAAACGCCTGAGGAAGTGGATTTGCTGAACATGGCTGCTGTTGAGTTTCATAGTTGAGGTTGAGGATACTAAATGGAAGAATTCGATGATATTGAATTCGGGGGATACTACGCTACCCTGCAGATTCTAAGAAACTCTGTTGTAGTTCAAAGGTGTATGGCGAACAAATCGTAGCAATAGGTAAAGCGATACTTGTAAGGATTGCATTCAACTTGCGTTTGTCGATTCAAATCCTGTACTCCGCCACCAGCCGTTCTAAATATGGCTTTTTGCTTTTTAATTTTTGGGGAAAGGTGGTGACTCGGATGTTACCAAATCGCTATGCGGTTATTATAGGGATTCAGAATTATTTTGATCCAAAAATACCAAATTTAAAATACGCTAAATCCGATGCGCAGGCCATTTATGACATTTTGACTGATTGGAAAGTCGGCGGTTTTCCGAAGGAGAATGTTAAGTTACTCTTAGATGAAAACGCAACTCTCTATGCTTTGAAATCAGCATTGGGGGTATTTTTGACGCGACATGTTGGAAAAGATACTACCGTGTTCATCTATTTTGCAGGACACGGATGTTCTGACGTTGCCCCTCCTTCAAAGTCGGCAGAGCAACTAGACAAATATATCGCTCCTTACGATGCGGAAATGGCAAATCTGTATGCTACTGCGTTGCCAATGGAAGAGTTGGCTATGATTTTCGACAGAATGGAAGCAGAAAGAGTCATTTTCATTGCGGATACTTGTTACAGCGGCATGGTAGGGGGGAGGACATTTCAGCGTGAAGGGTTTCGAGATGTGGTTATTGAGATAGATGATATTTTTCTTGAGCGGCTTTCGGGATATGGAAGAGTGGTAATCACGGCTTGCCAGGCGAATGAATTAGCAATGGAATTGGATGAGCTTGGGCATGGAATCTTGACTTATTATGTGCTCGAAGGCTTGAAAGGCAATGCGGATTTGGATGGAGATGGTCAAATTACCCTTATGGAACTATACCGATACATTGCTGATAATGTTCCAGTAAAAGCAAAAGAGGCAGGTGGGCGTCAAACACCACTCTTGAAAGGAGAAATCGCAGGAGATTTTCCGCTGATTGGAATAGAAAAAACTATCAAAAAGTCTGAACCTTTAGGCGAAATACAAATAAATCTCCAGCGTCGTAGTGACATGATTACCGTACTCTCCTCAAAGGCGAGGGTTGTATATTATCCTGAGCTTGCTTGCTTCTTCCCACGGCATGCCAATCTTTCTGCGGGACTGGAACCACAATGTCATGTCGACTATCATATTCAACGGATTAAGCTGTTTGCTTTGTTTTTTGATTACATAATAATATCAGTTGACCATCTTTTCATTATTCCCAGTGAAGAACTCAAAATGGTAGTCTTTGATTGTGTCAGGTCAAAAGATATCCGTTGTCTTTTGGAAGCTGGCATCATAGTTACATCTATCTGGGACTTTCTACCAAGTCTTCATGAGCAAATTGAATCGTTGATGGACTATCGAGTTCGCGTAGGTTTCAGGTTTCCTATGACTTCTTTTGATGTTAAAATGATTCTTGCTTCGATTCGAGATATTCAGGTTTATACGCGGGACGTAAGAAAACAAAGCGCAGCTTTGGAAGATAAACTCCATCAGGATATTCTTTCTCATGAAGGCAAATTCCAGCCATTCATTGATGAAATACAAAGTCTTTTTTCCCAAACCCACGATATTAAAGGGGTTCCCTTCTCGTGCGAAAAGTGGATTCATAATCTGATGAGTTCAACTGCTTTACCACCGGGTGTGCAATCTTCTCTGTGGAAGATAGGTTGTCGCGCCTATTTTGACCAAGGTGTAATTTTTAATAGTTCTACGGACTATTTAATACTAGAAGTAGACAGAAAGTTTGCAAACAACATAAATGGAATTACAAAGGCAGCGTTTTGTCCTGAGTTTCTTTCTGCGGTTCTTTCTATGTTTGGAATACCTGAGTTATTTCTCCAAAGGATACTCATGCT
>DTYX01000831.1 GCA_012961655.1 Candidatus Poribacteria bacterium | reverse complement strand
CGACAAGCAACAGTAGGATTTGTGCCGTAACCGGTTGATATTGATCAGGAAAAGACCAATCGTTTCAACACCCTTTATTAGCGATGATGGGACAGATCTTATTGGAAAGGTGTTCTCCCTCCAGAATCCAAAATTGATTTTGAGTGAAATTAAAACAGACTCTGGTCAAAATGATCAAAAAGGATTCATACAAATTTTTCAAGGAGCATTTCAGGGTATTAGGAACCGAAAAGCTCATAGTCTAACACATAGTTTGACTGCCACTAAGGCTGCACAGTATCTGGTTTTTGCGAGTCTTTTAGCGCGAAGGGTAGAAGAATCTGTTGTTGTGGATTAGTTCTATAATACAATATTCAAAGAATATCTCCTACAGCTGGGTGTTGTGTTGATATTCTAAGTATTACAAGAAATATAAAAATATGGGAGGTGATAAACGATGGCAGCTGGAAAGTTATTAAGGCAACTGATCAAAACAGGATCTGAAGGAAATCTTTCCGCTTTCCGTGAAGCCAGTGAACAAGTTATTCGTGATGAGCGAGATAAGAAACATCATCTGTTGGCCAATGATCTTGAAAAAATCCTTTATGGTCGTCCCAGTAATACCTCACCGGAGTTTTCAGTATTGAATGAGCATCTCCCAAAAGATCTTGAGAAAAACCTGCCTTTAGTTCAAGTCCGAAATCCAGTGCGAAGAATAGGGGATGTGGTTCTATCAGGTGCAAATTCTGCTCTATTGGATGACATATTTGAAGAACATCATCGTGTTGAGGTGTTAAAAAGTCACGGTTTACGTCCTCCCGATCGCTTATTATTTTGTGGCCCCCCTGGTTGTGGAAAGACTGCTACTGCGGAGGTCGTCGCCAGTGAACTTGGTTTGCCTCTTGTAATTGTTCGGATTGATAGTGTTGTCTCTTCATATTTGGGTGAGACTGCAAGTAATCTCCGGCAGGTTTTTGATTTTGCTGCTTCTTTTCCAACTGTTACGTTATTTGATGAATTTGATGCTATCGCAAAAGAACGTGCTGATGCGTCAGATCACGGTGAGCTTAAAAGGGTCGTGAATGCATTTCTTCAAATGCTTGACGACTATGAGGGGAAAAGCTTGCTGATCGGAGCTACCAATCATGAAGGTGTTTTGGACTCGGCAGTTTGGAGACGCTTTGATGAAGTTCTCGTCTTTAAAATGCCAAATGTTTCCCAAATTCGCCGCCTTTTGTCGGTGAAATTACGAGGTCTTCGTCGAGACTTTGATGCAGAGGATAAAGATATAATTGAGCTTTTTAAAGGAATGAGTCATGCTGATATTGAGCGTGTTATACGTCGTGCTGCAAAAAATATGATCCTTTCTGGGAAAGAATTTCTAACAGACCGTCATCTTAAAGCTGCTATACAGCGTGAAGATGCAAGAAGAGCAAGCTTGAAAAGGAGTTAAGCAGTATGGCAGATACATTTCCTCATTTACTCCTGCAACGAGAGGTTCCTATTAATGATAAACGACCCGGTAGAATGCCTCCTTCTAAAATTCCTGACGATCCCATTTCTCACGGTGAAAATCTACAAGAATATCTGGTCAGTGCAACAATAAACGCAGATGCAGATGAAGGTGGTTTTGATGATCGCCGATTATTCAGATTTACAGTAGAGGAAGGTTTTTCTCCTGATGAGCTAAATAAGATAGTCCGTCCTGATTTCCGAGGTGAGTTTGAGGTGGTGAGTCAGGAAGGTAAAGATATCGTGGTTGCTTTCGTTAGTGATGCAGCCTTGGAATCTTTCGAAGCTTTGTTGACGACTCTAGCTGGAGGTGAAATTCCAGCCAATAAACAAGTATTTTTCGCTTTAAAGGGGATTGACGGATGGCGGGCTTCTAACCGCATGGGCTGGGCATTGAAACGGGAGGGTATTCCAGAAGAGGATTCCTTCATACTTGATGTCGAACTTTGGCCTTTGGAAGATAGTCCTTCAGAACGGAGATCAATGTGGACTTCCTTTGAAGGGTGGTTAGAGGAACATAATATTGCCAGTCTTGATAGCGTTAAACAACCAGGGATTACTTTGTATCGAGTTCGCTGCAACGCTGATCAGTCTGAAATACTATTACATCACCGGGATATTAGGACAGTTGATTTGCCACCTCGTCATGGAATCTCCATGGAGATACGTTCTACTGACATACAGGATTTGGGTGAAATTCCTCAACCAGCGAAGAATGCTCCTGGTGTTGTCATATTAGATAGTGGACTTACTACAGGTCATCCTCTACTCAGTCCTGCTATCGGTGAAGCTGAAAGTTTTTTTACCCGGAAAAGATCCTGCTGATGAAAATGGTCATGGTACCTTAGTTGGTGGCATTGCACTTTATGGCGATATACAAGATCGTCTTGAAAAGAATAATTGTTTTGGCAGTTTTTTTGATTGCATTCCCTGCGACTTTTAACCGTGTGAGAGGCCCGTGACGCGACGATCTTTTTTG
>DTYX01000830.1 GCA_012961655.1 Candidatus Poribacteria bacterium | reverse complement strand
TATTTCACAATGTACTGTTGTATTGTTAATTAAGTTCTAATAGTCTTGGGTAAAATCTTCAGATTCGGATTAACACAGATTTTCGCACGAATTTGTAGGACAATCTGTCAGATCGTCTGTCCCCGGCGATCTAACAGATCGCGCTACAGTTATCAAAATGGCTTTTTATGAAATTTATCGACATAGTATCTTTTGAACGGATTTCAGTTTTCCTTTTAATCTTATTTCGTATAAGCGCATTTCTGTTATCTGCACCGATATTTGGTAGCGCTTATGTACCTGCGCGGACAAAAATTGGCCTCTCATTGTTACTCTCGGTTATACTACTCCCAATCGTTGAGAAGGGCGATTTCTCACCACCCAAAGAGTTACTTACATACGGAATTGTAGTATTCAGAGAAGTTATGGTAGGTGTGATAATTGGGTATTCAGCGCGTTTGGTATTTGTCGGAATAGACTTTGCGGGACAAGCAATAGGGCTTCAAATGGGTTTTGGAATAGCAAACATTATCGACCCCAAGTATGAAATTCAGATTTCCATTATCGCACAATTCCAGGGATTTGTGGCAATCTTAATATTTCTGTGTATCAATGGACATCATTGGCTGCTGCAGGCTTTAGCAAAAAGTTTTGAGACTATTCCTTTATCAGGTTTTGCGGTAAGCCCTCTGGGGCGTCCGTTGTTTTTTGCATATTCCGAAGAGGCTGTGGCTATTTTATTGAAAATGTCCAGCGACATTTTTGTGGTAGCATTTAAAATTGGGGCTCCTGTGATAGTAGCGCTGTTTCTAACTAATGTTACGCTGGGAGTGCTTACCAAAGCAGTTCCGCGGATGAATGTTTTTTTTATGAGCTTTCCATTGACAATCATAATTGGACTACTTTCGCTAGCAGCGTCGCTACAGATTTTAGGATATCTGCTGCCAAAGATTTTCCATCAGATGCAAAATGATATAGTTACTTTGATTGGAATCCTTTGATGTTATAGATACAACATGTCTTGTAGTTGATATTTTTCGGTAAGTATAACATGATTCGCAATTTTTGTCAAAATTCCTACCGAAAACAACCCCCTGGCCCCCTTTATTAAGGGGGAAAAGGAGACGGAAATAAGCAATGGATACAGGAATCAGAATGCTAAAGATATTAGTCGTAGATGATGACATGGTTTCGCGGATGGTTTTGCGGACAATTCTCGAGAAAAACCAGTTTGAGGTTGTAGAAGCCGCAAACGCGAAAGAGGCCATACAAATATTGAATGATGGTAATCTCATAGATTTAGCTATTATCGATGTTATGATGCCTGAGGTAAGTGGCCTGCAACTGCTACAGTACATAAGGAAAAGCAAGTTTGGATACCGAGATATGCCTGTCATTATGTGTACAGCACAGAAGGACCGGGATTCCGTGGAGAAAGCTGGCCAGCTAAAAGCAAGTGGTTACATTGCTAAACCTATAATTGCCGAGAAAGTTATAGAGCACGTCAACCGAGTCGCTTCGCGAATAGAACAATCTCTCGATAAAAGCGATGAAGTTGCGCAGCGCCTCGGTATAACACCACAAGCTTACACAGAGATGTTATCTGGCTTTCTGGATGATATGCAACAACGTATATTACAATTGCAGGAAGCTATCAATGAGAACAGCGCTCTGAAGATACAAATATTAGCTAATGCCATCAAAGGCGCAGCAGAGACTTTGGGCACACGGGGTATCCGTGATGCTGCTCGAGAGTTAGAGGAAATAGGGCAAAGCGGCGGGTTGCAGGAAGCCGAGTCTGCTTTGACTTTGCTGTCGGCGGAAGTTACCAGACTGCGCAAGCAGTAGGCTTGTGGCTATAATCCGGTTATCTGTGAGGTTAGTCGTAACTCAAAAGAGGAAGTGGATAAAGGTGTTACTACATAGTAATAGAAAGAGACGCCGGTGGAATATAATCGCTGTTTTTTTTATGATTTGTTTCCTCTTCCAATGGGATGGTGTCACCGTTGCACAAGAGAACCCATCTGCCGTAAGACGAAGTCGTCGGTTGCTTCTTGCTGAATTAGACGAGGCGAAAAAGATGGATGCGGTACTGGTCATTGATAATTCGAGCAGCATGGATTGGCGGGGTCGTGACCCTAAAGGGATCCGCTTTGAAGGCGCGAAAATCTTCATAGACAAATCCGAGGAGGGCGATAGGATTGCACTGGTCGATTTTTCCGGTTCAAGCCTTCTTCTACTGCCGCTGACGGAAGTTACCGAGACGCGAAAAAGGCTGATAAAAGAACTCGTCTCTACTGTGCGTTCAGATAGAAAACTGACGGACATCAATTCCGCTTTAGAGTTAGCATTGCGGGAGCTAAGAAGTGACAGGGCAAACCCGTTGCACATTCCCGTAGTCATCCTTCTTACTGATGGAGAGATTGATGTAGTTGAAGGTACACTAACACAAAAGCGTCTGGCCGCTCAGCGTAGCGAAAAGATTTTGTTATCAAAAACACTACCCGAATACCAAAAAAACTACATCCCTATTTACACCATTGCCCTAAAAAGCGTAATTGATACATCGCTATTGCAAACCCTAGCAGAGAAGAGTAAGTTACCGCAGCAGGTGAATGAAGAGCATTACTTCCACGTATCCGCGGGCGTTGACCTTATGGAAATTTTTTCTAAGATTATCAGTCAAATAAAAAAACAGCCCAGAGTTGTTGAGAGATTCCACTTCACCGGCGAGCCGATTAAACAGACTACGACTACTACACCCTTTACACAGAAAATTGGTTTTGATGTCATACTTGACCATAAAGAGAATATGGATATCACTTTGAAAAACCCTAAAGGTGAAATTGTTGAACCTACTGCTCAAGAGAAAAAGTACAATTTCTATGAAGTCAATAAGCCACAAGTAGGACAATGGGAAGTATCCGTAAGGGGAAAAGGGGAAAATGAAGTCATTTTGGCAATGTTCCGCGATGAAGATATAATGATTGATTTGCCTTTTCCCAGCAGATTTAAGCTTGGGGATAAAATATTGATTTTCGCAAACGTAAAATATAAGGGGAATATTGTCCAAGAGTCAACTGTTGTTGACCTTTCTGGACGCAAACGGGTGTTTTCCGTTAAGCAACTGCTTCTTCTAATCCAAAAGCCGGATGGACGGGCGGACGGCCCTTATGCCCTCCAGAAGCGAGGAGGTAGTTACAACTACTTCTACGAGAATGCTGATGTAACCGGGAAATACATTCTCAATTTCAAGCTTATAGGAGATATCGAAGGGGAGGAGGTACAAAATGAGACGCAGAAGGAAGTATCTGTATTTCGACAGAAGGCAATATCTGTGTTTAGGAGCGTTGGGCGTCCTCTCCTTTCCTTTGAGAAATTGGAAGAGAAATATACCGTTGGCAGCGTGATTGAATTAAGGATTGTTGTTAAAGAAAATGCGGAGTTGATGCGACCCTCATCCATAAAAGTAAATGTTCATGCCCCCATAGTAGGCAAGGCGCTCTCAATTCCACGTAAAGGTTTGGCATTGTATTCCCTTGCATTTACTGAGACAGGAAAAGAAGGAAAGTACACTTTTACAATAGAAAAATCAGAGGATTATGAGATGATAGAGTACCAGCAAAGCGTCTCAGTTATGCCCCTTTTTGTCTTCCCCTGGCGATTATTTATCATACTTGTGGCAACTTTCATTGTCATTGTTGGACTCACAGCAGCGGCAATTAAGTTGAGGGTATGGATTCTCGCCAGGAAAAGCCGTCTGCTTGTAGAAGAATTTCATAAAAAGACTCAACCAGAAATTATAAAAGATGTGGGGACGACTTTCGCCATGCCGGACGAGATATTATTATGGAGGGACTTTGTGGCTGTGGAGCAAATATATTTCTTTAAACAAGATAGGAATTACTCCATCATATGCGCCGTCGGGAGCGATGTCATCCTGAATGATGTCGCTATCTCCGGGGGAAAAAAAATAATCCTTAATGATGGCGATACTATCAGAGCCGGCGGTTTGGGTTTTAAAGTAGAGATGGCTAAGAATATGCCAGAGAAGGTTTCATTATACTATCTTGAGAATATGATGATTAGGGTATACAGAAAGACTGATGGAGTAAGATGGCTCGTGAAAAACATAGGAACCCAGCCACTACAAGTCGGCAGTATTATTCCTCTGAACTTTATCAAAGGAAATATCCTTTATGTAGGGCAGGATGAGGGATTATACGCTGCCGAGCCCAATGACATCGGCATCCCACATCCTACTGTGGCTTCAAGACAGATATCCATAAGAAAAGATAACTGTTCCTATTTTTTGACCGCCTTAGATGGGAAAACGATTTTGAATGGTCGCCTCCTTGAGCATGGAGACGAAATGAAACTCGAAGATGGCGATATTGTAAAGATTGGAGATTTAATGTTGTTGGTTATGATATCGGGTGAGAAACCTCAATTCAAACTCATTGAATACCATGACTAAGGAATTCGGAATTGGGAAATCCCCCTAACCCCCCTATGTCATCAAGTAGAAATGGTATGAGTTTGGCGGAGCAAATCTCGAAGCGGTTCACGAAGTAACCGCGCGAAGCCCGTAAGCCCAGCGAAGCGCCAGGCGTCGGTGAGCGAAGGGAACATAAT
>DTYX01000829.1 GCA_012961655.1 Candidatus Poribacteria bacterium | reverse complement strand
GTCTCCGCTTCCAAAATGGTTCTGGCGTCCACCAAAGACCACGCCCACAGAATTTACCTCGGCAAAGGTATTTTTGCGGAAATCACCCTGCGATATTATCAAAAGAGCTTTCAACCGTGGGAATGGACTTACCCTGACTATCGCACCAAAGAATACATCGACGTGTTCAACCAAATCCGAAAAATTTATATGCAGCAGTTGCGCGAATCTGGTATAGGCGCACATCCAATTGCACTGTCTTAGGTTATTCCCAGAGCGTAGCGACCCATAGCAATGCAATCGCCTACTGTAAATACGAGGTCAACGCCAATATCCGCCAGTTCGTCTCGAATTTCAACATTATCGAAGTGTTCTTTATCAAAAGTAAGGACAATTGCATGGTCATAGTTGTCCACTTCACCGCGCAAAAATTCCAAAATACATTCGTAAATTTCACAGTCGCTTTCTTTAAAAGGCGGCTCGGAGCCAATATAGCGCATCAATCCACGCACATGGGCAACAGGAGAATGAGGAATGACTATACATCGATTTGCAATTAAATTAAGAGCTTGCTTTAATGAGTCTTGCTTTGTCTCTAACAGTTGCACTAAACCCGACAGCATAGTTCGAGCATTATCCACTAAATCTCTAGCATATTCACTTCTTCCAATTTCGCGGAGCAGGACGCGAGTATGGGATAACTGCTCATATGAATCCCGAAATTTGCCCAATACCGTGGTTTTGGCTTCACGGAGGCTGTATTCGGGTATAGCTACAGTTAGAGGATGTTTGGAAGTTAGACTGAGTAAATATCTGAAATCGTGCCCTTGCTCCATGCAATATCCGACAGCAAAGTTTGTTTCGACGACGACCAAAATACCCAAAGCACTATCTCCTTTCATAATTTTTACTTACTTTTGAGATGTTCTTCGCGATATTCCTTCCACCATCGTTTCCGCCACGCCTCTGGAATTCCAGCGAGCAATTCATCAATTTTTTTTATTACTTCATCCGTCGGCTCCCAATCTTCAGGAACAACAAACGGTGGAATATTTTCATCTCGCAATAACTTCTTTCGTTTCTTTTTCTTATTGCACATTTTGCGAACCTCCAATTGTTTTTTTATTTGTTGCAATATTCTATCATCCTGCAAGGGGCTTTGCGACCCAACCTCTAATCCTTAATTCGGAACCTGATGATATGGAATAGTGCCGCTACGCCGTCTTTCCAATTAATTTTCTTCCCTTCAGCATAATCTCTTCCGCGATATGAAATCGGCGTTTCGTAAACCCTATATTTCCGTTTAGCTATTTTGGCGGTGATTTCCGGTTCAAAACCGAAGCGGTCGCATTTCAGAGGAATATTCTTGAGGAGAGAAGTTTTAAATACTTTGTAGCACGTTTCCATATCTGTGAGCTTGAGGTTGGTAAAGACGTTTGACACAAAGGTGAGCAACTTATTTGCCATATAGTTCCAAAATAGCACGCGATGAGGATTGTCTAAAAACCGTGAGCCATAGACGACATCAGCTCTGCCATCCAGAATCGGCTCAAGAAGTTTCGGATATTCCTTTGGGTGATATTCTAAATCCGCATCCTGAATTAAGGTGATGTCGCCTGTAACGTATTGGAAGCCTGTTCTGAGAGCCGCGCCCTTGCCTCGATTTTGTTCATGAAAGAAAACTTTCACCTTATTTTCACTCTCTTCTTGCTGAATTTCTCGCAATCGCTCACGCGTACCATCTGTAGAACAATCGTCAATGAGGACTATCTCTTTTTCCATCCCAACATCGACTTCTTTGACCTGTTTTAGAATCTCATCGATAGTATCAATTTCATTATATACTGGAATTACTACGGATAATTTTTTAAAGGTCACGATAAAGTCACCAATTCATTATTTATTAGTTTTGATTGATATTATACCACAGAAATTGATTTCTTTCCAAGCGAAATTTCACTTGAGTATTTGTCTCCCATATTTCTGTTTGGCTTACGATGGGCAAGCATCTCCTCGTCGCGGTGTAGTCATTACCGAAGACAGGTAGAAAATCATAGTTCGGGTCTTGGAAGAGATTCTTCTCGGCAAAGGTATGCTCGCTTTTACACGAACCGCATTGATAATAATCAGTGAATGTTCCATCCGTGTCGTCGATTAACCGACATCGAGATTCCACCCAAAACCTGGGCGCATTTCCATTACCAACGGTACAGACAATTGATGCAATTCATAATCTTAGTAGTAATCAATTATCATATTTCACTGTCGGAGATGTGCCCGACAGTCTGAAATCTCATCAGATTACAAATATTCTCTAAGCGTTTCGATTATCTCTTCCAATTTTTTTCTGGCTTCCTGTGGCATCCGTCCCACTGGATGCTTAGCGCGGCCTCCGCAGACGCCAATTACTTCCATCGCCTCCTTGACGACAACGGGGAATGTGCTGAGCGTGAACGCCTTACGCAACGGCGCAAGCGCGGCTTGGGCGGCGCGAGCGGCTTTCAGGTCGCCGGATTGAATGTTCTCATAGATGCTGACGACCAGCTTTGGCACGGCGTTCGATGTCGCCGCAATCGCGCCTTTTCCACCCATAAGCAGGATAGCGTAGATGAGGGCGTCGTTGCCGGCGATGACCGCAAAATCCTCCGGCGCGTTGTCGATGTAATCCGCCGTCAGCGCCAGGTTTCCGCTGCTATCTTTTATGCCGATGATGTTGTCCACTTGCGCTAATTTCACCACAGTCGCTGTTTCTAAATCGACTCTGGTGCGCATCGGATTGCCGTACAATAGAATCGGCAAATCGACGGCGTTTGCCACCGCTTCGTAATGTCGAATCAGTTCATCCTGGCTAGGCACGATGAAAAACGGCGTCAGAACAGACGCGGCCGCGGCTCCCATATCCGCCGCCATTTTGGTCAAATCGATTACTTCTTTTGTCGTCAGTGCGCCCGTCCCAGCATAAACGGGGACTCGACCATCCACTTCGTCGATGACGATCTTAAGTACTTGTCTCTTCTCCTCTTTTGAGAGCGCGTAAAATTCGCCTTGGCTGCCGACGGCGAAAACGCCGTGGACGCCGCCCTCGATGACATGATTAACTACGGCGCGCAAGCCTTTCTCGTCGATGGATTCATCATCTTTCAACGGTGTGACCAGCGCGGGTATGATGCCGTGTGGTTTGAAAGTCATTTTGTTACCTCCTAAAATTTTCAGAGATTTTTCAGAAAGTTGCTACCGCTCATCCTTCCAATCTTCCATCCTTCCATCCATCGAACTTGTGAAGCGGATTATAATGGGAATAAGCTCTCTTTCAGGTTCAATCTCTGCCATATTTTTTAGGTTTCAATTTTAACTATTGCGTGCTGCGTATTATGTACTTGTTTCACCTGCGTGTGCCATTAGAAATTATAGTCTATTTTTTAAGGTCTTCAACTTGAAACGATAATCCCCTTCAGCGTTTTTTTATCCCTCATCGCTTCCAGCGCTTTAGTGGCTTGCGCTAAGGGAAACTTGTCAACGGCTAACGCAGAAAAAACACCGGCGTTATCTATGACAAGTCTGACCGCTTCGAGCAAGTGTTTGGTATCGCTCACCCAAACTCCTTGCAGACAGATATTTTTACGTGAGATATCGGCGAAACAATCCAACTCAACTTTGCCCTCTGGGTTGCCAAATCCCGTCACTAAATAGCATCCGCCGTTTCTGACCAAACCGACGCCCTCTTTTACTGCCTCGGATGAACCTGTCGCTTCAATGACGACATCCGCGCCGCGGCCGTCGGTTAAATCCATGATGTGCTGTCGTCTTTCGTCCACGGTTGTCTCATTGCGATTGAGCGTGAGAGTCGCGCCGAATTTACGACAAAGCTCAAGCCGACTTGGCGTTCCGCCGATGACGACAATCTCCGACGCGCCGCGCGCTTTGGCGAAGGCTACGGCAAAAATGCCCAACGGCCCTGGCCCCTGCACGACGACGGTATCGCCGACATCGGGCGAATGCAAATCGAACGCGTGAGCCATCGTCGCGCCGGAACAGCCGGCGGAGACTAAAATCGCCGGGTCAATGAGGGAGTTCGGAATTCGGAATTCGGAATTCGGAGTTCGGAATTTGGAGTGTGGAATTAAATCTGAGATTCTCAGGATATCGGTGTTTGATGTTAGTAAAATGTATTCCGCGTAACAACCGCGCAGGTACGGCGGGTCAGCGCAATTTGTCATGATGCCGTATACCCAACGGTTTGGGCACAGCGCTGGAGTACGTTTCACTGCGCAGAAATAGCACCTGCCGCATGTAACGCCGCGATTCCAGATAATCAAATCGCCCTCATGCAGTGGTACCCCATGTACGTTATGCCGTTCACCTCGCAATTTCGCAATTTGCCCAACCCCCTCATGTCCCAAAATCATAGGCAAACGAAGTCGCGGGTCTTTGCCCAGCCACATGTGTACGTCCGACCCACAGACGCCGCTGGCTGAGATTTTGACCAACAATTCGCCTTCATTCAAATCTGGCAACGGAAATTCCCGCTGTTCCAACGGTTCGTTAAACTTATGTAAAACCATAGCCGAAGCTGATTTGGACATAGTTATTCCTCCTCTTCGCTTATAC
>DTYX01000828.1 GCA_012961655.1 Candidatus Poribacteria bacterium | reverse complement strand
GTCGGGGCGCCCTCGCGATGGAGTTGCACGGTACATGCTAATCCACGGGCTGAACGAGCATACGTTTGTCCCGATTGTGGCATCATTGCTTGGACATAAGGGAACGATTGGACAAAAACTTTCTCGGTACTGGTGGTCTCAAATTGGTGTCCGCCTTTCACCGTTAATCGGATCAGATACTCTCCCGCCTGCTCTATCGGTACTTCCCTATTACTAAAGTGGGTATCCCCTTCTTTGTCCGCCGAGAGGAATTGTAGGTTGAATTCCGTTCTATCGGGAGCAATCACCTTGGCGACAAATGCGAGCGGATATTCGGGGATTTCTTCAATCGCTTCGCCGTTATCCTTGATGAACTTGGCTTTCAGCCGCATCTTTTTTCCCAAAGGGAACACCTCTGGCGGTTCGAGCAGGACCAGCTTGAATGGAATGGGATTGCGGAATACAACAACTTGCCCCTGCCCCGCTAAAATCTTATATTGCCATGTACCCGGCGCTGGCGCATCAACCATCAGAATATCGTACTCTTTGCCCTGTTGGTAAGTCACATTCTTATCGTCAGTTTGCACCAACTGCCCATCGGGGCTGTATATCCCCAGTTGCATTCCGGAGGGGGTAAACAGATGGAATTCCAATTTATCTAAATACGGTTGCACCTCGAACGTCTGGTCTTCAGCCACAAAATCCGGCGTGATTGGGGGAATTTCAAAGATTAACCGAATCGCGCTATTAAACGACGTATAAAGGTCCCTAAGTTGTTGAACGACGAACACATTGTCAGATCCAGCGATTTGTTTCCACTGAGAGGCTGTCTGCCCAAATCTATCTGCGATTTTGGGGTTATCAATACCCACGACGTACAGCGTAAATGCCCTTAGTTCCTGTTGCGCGTACTGCTGAATCTCCGCGAAGTAGTCAGCCTGGGTCATCTGATTACGTCTGCGGTCATCCGGCGTGCCATCTGTCAGCAAAACAATTTTTGATTCCCGTTTATGGGCAGGTGTCAAATCCACATCACTTATTTCTTTAACCGCCTGGAGAGCTTGAATAAAGCTGGTATTGCCCAGATGCCTTCTAGTCCACTGAACGCTTTGCACCAGCTCCGCAGCGTTCCCCGGCAGCACATCCACAAATTCCCCTGCCTTTGCTTCATCACCGAAGTGAATAACGGCAATTCGATGGGGAGCTTTGGGCTCGCTTTTTTTGACAAGTAAATTTTGGATGAGATACTTACTCGCCTCGTACCGTAGTCCCGTTGGGTCAGTCCCGTTTTCCCCGTACATGCTTCCCGATTCATCAATCAGGAGAAACAGGTCAATTCCTCTGATTGCTTTGCCTTTGTCGATACGAATGGTAACGTTCGCTTCACGGGACGTCGGTTGTTCCCGACTACAACCGGTGATAAGTATGACTGTAAGTAAAATGGGTAACACACAAGATAAATATCGATGCATGTTTTGACCTCCTCAACCGAATTTTCTCATGCTTTACTACTTGTAGCTCGATTTTCATAAAAAATAGCAAGGATACTTCGCCGCTTATGGTTTTTGATTTAATTTTTGGGTAATCACACAACTTTTGCAGACCTATCTGCGTGCGGATATGCACAGGTAGATGTAGCGGCATGCCTCTGTGCTGCCAATTGTGTCTCAGTTTTGAGAATGTCGCCACAGAAGGACGACGCTACGGAGTATTGTGGTAGAATAATGAACCGGTAACCGGTTTGGAATATTCAAAAAACATCACATTGTCCTCTCAAACTTGAGACGTCTCAAGTTTGAAAGGATTTTATCAGTTTTATACAGGCAATTCTCTGAGTCCAAAATATCGCAACAACTGATTTACCTGCTCCCTGTTGGAGTAGATAAATCCATTTTCGGCTAAATATCTCTCTGATTCCTGAGTAAATCCACAAGTTGATATATACCAACGGGTTATTATCTCACCGCGAATAACCTCTTCTGCTACTTTGCAAGCGGATTCGAAGTGTTTCACCTGTTCTAATCCTATTGGCTGCTGCGTGTTTTTCACCTCAACCAGCCATAAATTCGGAACTTCCTTTGCGACAATATCAATCTGATATTCTCTTGTATCGGGTAGTTTTACAGCCCTTGAATCCACCCACACGAACTTGGGAAGTAGAACATTTCCTTTTCGATTGAAGAATGATTCTCCATCAATAGTGTGTCTGGAAAACTGCATCATCAAAAATTTTATCATTAGTTCCGTAGCGTATCCTTTGAAATCGGCGTATTTGCCTGACAACCTTCTGTATTTTTCACGTAGTTCGGTCGCTGCTTCTTCCCATGTAGAGTTTTCCACGTCTACTCTAGCCCACGTATCCGTAAACTCTCTGAGGATAGGGTCTTTTATGTTGTAGAATTCCGTCCCTGCCACCTTCTCTTCGATCAAATCAGCTCGCGACAAAGATAGCAACACATCCCGAACCTGCCGTTCATCAACGTCCCAATGGCTCATAGACGAAGCTATCTTTTTCGGGTCAATTTTCTCATCCTGGTATCTTGTGGCAAAATAAAAGATATTCTTCGTGATGCCAAATTCATTGATAGTATTAAAATAGTAGTTCAGTTGACGATATAGTTCACTCCAGATAGCACCCTCTGTCAATTCGTAAGCGATAACTCGATTGACCGAGTCGATGTCATCCAAAAATTCATTCAAAAAGACCGCTCCTTCACCGGC
>DTYX01000827.1 GCA_012961655.1 Candidatus Poribacteria bacterium | reverse complement strand
GTTGATGAATTTACCGGCAGACTTCAACCCGGTCGGCGCTATGAAGGCGGACTTCATCAAGCTCTTGAAGCCAAAGAGCACGTCAGAATTGAAGAGGAAACTCAGACAACCGCTAGTGTTTCCTATCAGAATTATTATCGCATGTATGAAAAACTGGCAGGTATGACGGGAACCGCCGCGACCGAAGCGAATGAATTTGGCGATATTTACAAGTTAGGCGTCGTTGTTATCCCGACGAATGAACCGATGATTCGGATTGACCATCCCGATGTTATCTATAAAACTGAAGCGGCAAAATTCCGCGCCGTAATTAATGAAATTAAGCAATTACATGAACTGGGCAGACCGATTTTGGTAGGCACAGCAAACATTGAAACCTCTGAGCGGCTCAGCAGGCTGCTGAAAAAAGAGCGCATCCAACATCAGGTGCTCAATGCCAAAGAACACACGCGGGAAGCTGAAATTATCGCCCAAGCTGGGCTGCCAGGCAATGTGACTATTGCGACCAACATGGCCGGCCGCGGGGTGGATATCATGTTGGGCGGCGACCCGGAAGGCCTGGCGAAACAGAATCTTCGCAGGGAAGGTGTTGACCTGTCTAAGCTGACCACAGATTCAGAAGAGTGGCTGGAAGCCTTACAAAAAGCTGAAAAGATTTGCCGGTCGGATAAAGAAAAAATCCTATCACTGGGTGGATTACACATCCTTGGGACGGAGCGGCATGAATCTAGACGCATTGATAATCAGTTGCGCGGACGCTCCGGCCGTCAGGGTGACCCAGGTTCCTCCAGATTCTATCTATCATTGGAGGATGAATTGATGCGAAAATTTGGCGGTGAGCGACTGTCAAGATGGCTAGATAGAGCTGGAATGGATGAGGATGTTCCTATCGAACACAAATGGGTCTCATCAGCGATAGAAAAAGCACAACGTCGAGTTGAACAGCAGCACTTCGAGGTTCGTAAACAACTGCTGAAACTCGATGATGCGATGAATGAACAGCGGCATATCATCTATGAACAGCGCGATATGGTGCTGAAAGGCGAAGATCTAAAGGGAGAAATCTTGCAGATGCTGGAAGATATCGTCGATGAGAGATTAGAGACATTTTTGCCAAAAAACATCGAGGAATGGGATATCGATGGCTTAATCGATTGGGTGAAACATACTTACACTATCGACATTTCCCGCTGGGATACAAAGCCTGAGAAGATGGCTTATGATGATATAAGGGAGAAATTACTCGATTCTTTATATGAGACTTATGAAAAACGCGAACAAGAGATGGGCTCGGAGATGATGCGCGAACTGGAACGGATAGTCATGCTGGATAGAATTGACAGAAACTGGATGGACCACCTCTATAACATTGACTACATGAAAGAGGGTATTTGGCTAAGAGGATACGAAGGGAAAGACCCCGTTATTGTATTCAAAAACGAATCTTTCAATATTTTTGGCGAGATGATAGCGCGAATTAAAGAGGAAGTTACCGAGTATATGTTCAAGGCTCAATTGGTCAAAGAAGCTCCCGCCCGCCCGCGCAGGAGAACGACCCATCGCCAAGGCCCCAGCGCTCGACGCGCCAGACAACCGTTCGGCAGTACCCCAACCGCCCATTCGCCTACCCCCCGACACATCCCCGGCGCGCCAGCGGAGAAAATCGGCAGGAATGAACCATGCCCCTGCGGAAGCGGAAAGAAATATAAGAAGTGTTGCGGCAGATAATAAGGACTGAGGGAAATCCATAAACAGGGAGAAATCAAATGACTGCC
>DTYX01000826.1 GCA_012961655.1 Candidatus Poribacteria bacterium | reverse complement strand
TTTCCTCTGAAATATGCGCGTGTCTCATTGGGCGGATTTTGAACGGCTTTGTAAATCTGTTTATCGGTTACGAGCCGGCGCATTATGCCGTCGCGCATCAGTTCATAGTATAATCCTGAGTCCGTGTCGATATTGTGATACTCAAGGTCGATACTTTGAAGCCAGGGGTCATCCCATGTCAGTTTCTCTGACTCGATGAACGTCTCCAACAGCCATTTTTTCGCCACCCAATCCAATCTATCGACCAAGTTGTTGGGGTCGCGTTCTAATTCATCAAGAACATCCTCCCACTCCACTAAGACCCAATCGGTGTCATAATCTCTGCCGAAAAGATGTTTCTGTGCTAAGGACAGATATTGCCGCTGTAAATCGATAGCGGAGATAGTTTTGCCATCCCTGAGTTCCACTTTCCATTGATAAGTCTGGTCGCGTGAAATCTCTTTGATGTCTTCGACGGGCTTTTTCAGGCTGAGTTCCTTGGGGATGAGTCGTTTTTCGATTAAGTCGATGACCAACGCTGTCGTGCCAATTTTCAGCGCGGTGGCGTATTCGGACATATTGGAGTCGCCGACGATAACGTGCAAACGCCTATATTTTTTCGGGTCGGCATGTGGCTCGTCACGGGTGTTGACGATTGGTCGTTTGGACATCGTGTCGACGCTGACTTCCACGCTGAAAAAATCCGCCCGTTGCGACAGTTGAAAGAAGCCGGCGGAATACAAGCCCGATTCCGTCTCTATGCCGACCTTTCCCGCTCCGGCAAAAATTTGCCGCGTTACGAAGAAGGGCATGATACTATCTTTGATATAATCAAATGGCGCCTCGCGGTTCATGCAGTAGTTATCGTGGCAACCGTAGCTATGGCCGTGAAAATCGGTGTTGTTTTTATATAACACGACCGTTTTACCGTCAAGCTGCTCACTGCGTCTGCGGACGCACTGTTGTAAAATGCGTTCGCCTGCCTTGTCGTGGGCGACTAATTCAAACAGACTGTTGCATTCGGGGGTTGAGTATTCGGGATGCGCGTGGTCATTATATAACCGCGCGCCGTTGATTAACACCCGGTCGCTTTTGACTTCTTCAAAGGATAAATTGCGCTTGCGGTCTTTTTCTCGATGCTTCCTCTCGTCAGGATGTTCCTGTAATGCTTTCGCTCTAAACCCGCGCGCGTCTTTGAACGGGTCTTCAAGGCTATAATCCCACCTGGCGGTATAATCATCCAAGCGATAGTTTTTAATTAACTCAATTGATTCAGCCACAGTGTCAATATTTTCTGCACCAGCGATTGTAATGCCGTATTCTGTTTCAATGCCAAAAAGTCGTTGCATGTTTTCTCCTATATCTCGAATCCAGAAAAACATCGGGAATGGTTCAAAAATAGGTCGACAAAGGTGCGGTCATAATGCGTATCGCGTGATGCGTAATACCTAATATTACTTTGTCAATTATGAGACTGTTGCATAATTCATTTTACAAAACACAAGTGCCTTGTGCCTTGTTGTAGAGTGGTGAATAGTCAGTGGAAACGTGAAAATCCTCTGCGTACTCCGCTTTCTGAGGTCCAAATACTTTCCGAGAGCTCCCTCCATCCTTCCATCCTTCTAAATGTCGGGAAAACCCGCATCAAACGGGCATTTCGTCGGTTGGCAAAGGATTTTAGTGCCGAGAAAACCCCCTTCCATTCCTTCCGTGTTCGTACGGGCCTTTCACAGATGACTGGTGATTGGTCACCCGCCACTCGACTCTACCATTCTATACCATATTTCAAATCCACTCCATATTTGCTATATTCATTTCTGCTGCCAGCGATGGAGATGTTGTCGTTGATTCTGTATTCGATGCTCAAAAAAGATGGTTTAGCGGATAGTGAATTTGTTGACATATAGGTGACGGCCCACTGAGGAGAGATATCTTTGGTAATTAAAAATTGGGGCAATGAACCTTCTTGATTGCCAAGGTCAAATTGAAATTTACGCAGATTAAAGGTATCGGCAATTTGCGCGCCGACAAAAAGTTCTGCTTGACGCATGATAAAATCGGTCGCTGTTTCTGAAGCAAAAGAGACAGCGGCGCCTTCCTGGCGCACGATGTTGCCAAACGTCAATAACTCCAGAATCTTTAGCTGGTCGAAATCATACTGTTCGCCGGAGTCTGGCTTTATCACTTCAGCTTCCAATACAGGCGGTTGCGGAGATTGTAGAGTGCCGGTCAGATTTAAAGTAATCTTCACATCCTTCGGTTCTTGAGCGCCTGGAATCTTGGCGCCTACGATAGGGGTCGCAATCTCAGCGTCAATCTTATAATTAGGGTCTAAGACATACGCACTGCCATTTTCAATGACGCCAGTTTTAATTAAAAATTTGCGGTTAAAATAGGAAAATTCACCTTCCAATATATTCACTTGTCCGACAAACACTAAACGGGAAATCGGATTAATTGGTCCAACCACTCTTCCATTGACTTGGGGTTGAATTTTTGTTCCGATTGTGTCCAACCAAAAATAATCTGGTGAAATTTGTGGTATCTGAATATTCAAGTCCAATTCCAAATCTCTCACGAGTGGATAATCTAAAATGACTTCGTCGCGACCCTCCGGCTGTCTTCTGAGGAGATTTCTTACAATACTCTGCCACGATTGTTTGAAGTTCCCACTCTTCACCGTGACATTGCCCTCAAGACGCGGTTTATCGAAGGTGCCCAGCAGTTGAACTGACCCCTCACAAGTTAAGGAGATAAGGTCTTCTTGTTCCCATTCGACGTCGCGCCAGTCGCCGGAGATGTTCAAATCAGTTAATCTGTATTCCGACAGACCTACTTTGCCGGAACAGCGATAGCTGCCGTTGTTAAATTCCCCCAAAGCTTGTTCGATAGTAATGTTATTGTTGTCCAAGGTAAGTTTAACATCCGTATCGGTAACACTCACATTCTCATACTGATAAACGACATCTTTCAGGGCTATATCGCCGGAGAGCTTTGGCGCTTGAATTGTGCCGCCAACTTTTATATCTATCTGAGTCTTTCCATCTATCATCGCATCTTGCATGGCTAAGAACGGAAGCGAGTCAAGTTTTGCAACCGAAGCAGAAATCGTCAAATCAAGTTCATCATCCGAAGGCGAAAGGAGATAGGGCATAAACGATAAGTTAAACGGGACCCGCCCTTTCACCAGTATGCTGTTAATGTTGGCGACATTTTCGATGTCCGTTCTTTCGGTGACCAGATTAATCTCTTTAATATCAAAAACGCCATTTTCAAACGAGATTTCGCTTTCCAGCAACTCCACATCCGCGCCGAGGAGCTCGATATCTGCTACAGGCCAACTGACTTTGATTTGCGGGTTTGAAGCGTTTCCGCGAATCGAAACGCGATATTCAATTAAGCCAGAGATGGGCTGTTGTAGATTATTCGAGGCGGTCAATTCAGCGAGAAAGGCGGATAACGGGGTAATTTCGGAAATCATCTGGGTGTCTGCAAAACCCCTGAATTCAAACGCCAATTGGTTGTCTGAATTCCATCTACCATAGGCTCTCAGGAAGATGGGCTTTGCCATCGCCTTGCTTTGGTAATCCAGTTTACAGCCGGGCAATGACAGCGAGCCTTCATCAAGAGATATCGTTATAGGCTGAGGGTTGTAAATAGGATAACCGCCTAGCTGAATTCTTATCTCAGGCAATGTAACCTCACTGCCCGTCGCCGCCCCCAACAATTGCCAAAATCTCTGTTCGGACTTCAAAGTCGGCGAAGGGTTGAGCAAATCGCTCAAATTCAACTTCGTTTCAGCATTTATCGATAGATAGCCGGAAAGTCTTTTGCGAGGTTCGGGCTCTGAACTGGAAGAGATAGTCTCTGGCTCACGAACTTTTTCCGGCAACAGACTATCGATTAGCTCCAGTTGGAATTTATCGACATCCAGCGTGCCATTGTACTGCCGCGGCATCAATCCATCCATCTTAATCGCCGCGGCAATTTTATATCTCCCTTCTCCTAACTGAAAGCTGAGTTCATTTAGTCGAATCTCACTCTCTCTTTTGTCGGGTTCATGCTGGGCAACCAGGTCAAGTTTGAGCGATTCTATGGGCGGATTTAAGTTGGTAAGTTTGATTCGACCGTCTGTCATGGTCAAATTGCCGGTAAGATAAGGATTTACCCCAAAACCGAAAGGATTGACCGCTGACTGCAGAGAGGAGTTGCTAAGCAACGCCATATCGAGATGTATTTTGCCATTGATTTCCTCCACCATCGGACTTAGGCTGGCAAATGACGCTAAATCGATATTTTCGCCTTGGATGAAAAGTTGCATCGGCTCATGGGAATTCCGAATTCCGAAGGGGATTGTGCCGTAAAAAGTTAGTTCATTATCGTATGCTTTCAGAGATGTTGTATTTACGGTCAAAATTTCGTCTTTTAACGCGATACTTCCCTCGATAGAATCTAAGTTTATCTCGCCCACGACCGGGCTTATATTTTGGATGTGGAGGTTTTGGATTTCAAAAAGCGCGGAAGCTTCAGGCTTTTCGGCGGTACCGCTCGCATCCAATTGGATTGAAACAAGGCCGTCTACGGGTGGCGCGTCTTTTAAGAACGACGACAGGATGTTTAAGTTAAATTGATGAGTAAACATTTTAAGGTCAAAATGTCCGTCTAAATTGGCTGAACCGGAAAGAGATATTTCTGCTGTTGGTTTTGCTGTCCGGCTTTTTAGGGTTATGGAATCAAACCTAAGTTGTCCATTCTGAAACTCAACGTCAATTTTTTCATCACTGTGCAAATCGTAATCACCTACGACCAAGTCAAGCGGTTCGATTTCAACTTGAGCGTTATAATCTTGCAGTCTCACTCCAGTTCCTTTTACCGTCGCCAGCATCGAAGCGCGACCGCCAAATGTCAAGGTTGACGCCCCCACAGCGCCTCGATTTACGAAATTGTCGATGAACGCGCCTAAGTCCATATCGTCTCCCCGGAGGGTTAGTTCCACTTCAGGCTTTGCTATACTTTCCTTGATGGCGGAAAGTAAGTCAGCATCGAACCACGATGTAATTTCCTTTGTAGTGAGCAACTCACGCTGATATTGCACTGAGCCAGAAGCGGAATAACGTCCTCGCCCTATGTTCCACTGAAGCGAGTCAAAATCGCACACGAGCCAGGGAGCATCCGCTTTATTCATCGGGTCTATATTAAAATGGATGGTTGCGGATAGGTCTTCTAGCGGTTGCTCGATAGCAAACGATTTCAAAGATACATATTCAAGGAGGATATCGCCGGAGACTTCTGGACTGATGGGGCTGCCGGATACTTCTATATTCGCGTTTGCATGACCAGCTATCTTTTCGACATCAGCTATAAATTGATTAAGAACACTTATATCCCAATTAGGCGCGGTCAATTGAAGCCGCATTGAAGAATCGTAGAAGCGTTGTTGCCAAAGAAACTGAAGACTGCGCTCTGATTTTACGGGAAAAAGCGTCAGGTCGACAGGAACTACTCCTTTCAACTCTAGCGGATTGGCATATAGCGCCAATTGGATTTGGTTAAGTGTCAAAAGTTTGTCGCGGTAGGAGATATGCCCTCTGCTATTTATGGGAATATCTATCGCTGGGAGTTGGATACTGGAGATTGAAGTATCATGAACGGATGTCGCTAACGATACCTCCGGAAAGTCCCAATCAAAGAAAAATTCTGGATTTGAATAAGAGCCTGTAAGATGGAGTTTAAACTTGCCAACGCCAGATAAGTTCGCGACACTCAAGTAAGATGGAGGTTGCACGCCGCCGATAATATCCTTGAGAATAGACAAGTCGAATTCATCCGCTTGCGCGATAAAATCGGACTCTTCTGGGCCAATTCGTCCCCTCATAACCAATGTAGAGTAAAGTGAAGGATTTCCCTCTGACTGTTGGAATAATTCAAATTGTTCAACTTCAACTGTTTGGTTCGCAAAGGCTATGCTGATAGGCTCGGAATTGAAAAAACGATGGTGTGGCGTACGTAAGACAATGGATTGCAATTGAATTGTCCCGCGACTATTCATTATGTTGCCAATTTCACCACTTAGGTTGAAAACACCTGTTGTTTTGCCACCGATTCGGCCGCCGGGAGTATCTGTAACAGCAAGTGAATAGATGGAGGAGGGTAAAGCTTCCAACAGCACTCCGAAATCGAGATTCTCAAGCTGCACGGTAAAATTAAAGGGCATCGGCTGAATCGCGGTAATTTCGCCTCCCAATTTAAAAGTATCAGCGAGGGCGACGGCATTAAACTTAATTTTGTCCTCATGAAAGTAACAGTTATAATCGGCATCGCCAATTTTAACATCCGCATACCGAACGGATGTCAAACTGAGATGTACTTTCGCCTCCGGTTTTTTGATTGTGCCTTTGCCGCTGGCGGTAATCCGCCCGACCCCATCGATTTGCTCGATGCCGAATACTTCGAGAATACTGCCCACATTCAGATTCCCCGAATGCAGCTGAAATTCATAGTCGCCGCTTGGTGGATTATACTTTGCATCAACGTTAAGCTCTCCACCAGGGGTTTTCAGCGTCAACGCGGGAATCCGCCAAATCCCGTCGGTTAATTTAAGCGGCGCTGTCATCTCAACGGGGAGGGAAAACAGTTGCATATCATGCGCGACGATTTCGCCGCTGCCATTCAAAGCCTTAGCAGGGCCGCGCAGAGCTATTTCGCCAAATAGCTGTCCCGTCAAATCCATCGGTGTAGCAAATGCCGTGTATTCGGCAATCTGCAACGGCTCTAAAGCCACCTTTAAATCAACTGTTGGATTGTCGCTTAACTGTATTTTACCTTTGAGGACACATCGAGTATCCGCGTTGCGAAGGAGTAGTTCATCGACCTGGACACTGTCCCCCGAATAGAGAAATTGACCCGTTACATCGCCGAGGCGAGCGCCATTCATTAAAATATCCTGAACGGTTAAGTTCGTCAGCATTGTGGGTTTGGTCAGATTACCGGAGATTTGCGCTTGGAGCTCTCCCGTTCCCTTTATCTCAAAGTCCAGCGCGGCAAATTTCGCTAACCGGCTCAAATCGATTGGGGTAAGATTCATTTTGAGGGCGGTTTTGCCCGTCAAACCGAGTTGACCATTAATGTTCGCCTGAATTGTATCGATATTTGCGGTTAAAGTTAAGCGTTTATCTTCGATGGTATAATCGACCATCGAAGGCGCCAGTTTGACGCCGTTGAACGTCCCGTCTTGCAACTCAAAGTTGCCTTCAGCGTTTAAATGCTTCCAACCGGTTTTACCGCTAACGCCAGCCATCGATAACTTCATCTCACCTTGAATTTTACCTGCGAGCGGAAAAATCTCCCCTGTCCCCCCTTTATCAAATGGAGGTAAAAGGGTGGATTTATCCAACATCGGCAAGAGCTTTTGAACCTGAATGGAGGCAACGGATAACTCCGTTTCGTAATCGATTTCTCCTTTGTTCACCCGCGCTTCTCCCCTCGCGTGAAGATTGCCGCCGGCGATGTCCGTAGAAAACTGTGTCAACCGCACCGAATCGCCGGTAAAATCGGCGTCAAGTAGCACATCGTCGAAAGTTAAATCATTGAGCGAAACTGTCGGCGCGGTCAACTTTAAATGTCCGTGAGGCGCATCCCACGGCCCATTGGCGGATAAATTTAGTCGGACAACTCCAGCCAAAGGCTCAGTCAAGGGAGAAAGTCCTGCTATATCTTTCAAATCAATCTCGCCATCGACTTCCACTTTCAGAATCCTCTCCGCCCCTTCCGCGGGGGATTTAAAATTCACGTCCGCGCGCGCTTGTAGCCATGAATTTTCCATCTCCAGACGCAAACGTTCCAGTTGTCCGGATTCCGCGGTAAAGTGAAAATCGGCATCAAAAGTTTCAATCCGCTTTTCGATGTCATTAACTTTTACCGTAGCATTCCGAAATGCGAGCTTTCCCTCATGGTTCCACGGCGAAAATGGCCCTGACAAATTGAGGTGAACTCCGCTGATATCAGCGGAAATATCGCGCAGTCTATCGTTGTAATAGATGTGACCATCGACCAATTCAATCTCTTTGGCTTGCAACAAGAGCGATGTATTCGCTTCTGATTCGGTTGTGGTGGGAATTAATTCGGCGAGGTTAATACTTCCTTGTTCATCTACCGTCGCATTAATCACCGGTTTTTGCAGGGTGAGTTTTTTTATCGCAAGAGTTTTTGAAAGCAGCTTCAATACTTTGTAGTCGATTAAAAGTTCTTCTACTGAGATAATAGTCTTTTCCGGCCCGTTTTTATCAGCAATCGTTACATCTTCAATCCTAAGACCGTAAAGCGGATTTCCGGTTAATCGTCCGAGCTTAATATCCGTTCCAAATCCATTCGTCAATCGAGTTTCCAGCATCCCGCGAAGTTTATTCAGAAGGAGGCTCGACTGGAGAAAAAGATATCCCCCTAAAACGAAGATGACAATAACTATTCCTGAAATCATTAGCGCTTTGCGCTTGCGTGTCATTCACAACCCTCCCGGGAATTCAGATTTATAGATAGACGTAATCGAATCTAAAAAGCATGTCCCAAGGCGAAATGGGTTTGACGCCACCATTTACGGCGGAATCTCTCTTCAAGAGGATAACCG
>DTYX01000825.1 GCA_012961655.1 Candidatus Poribacteria bacterium | reverse complement strand
CTGTACTTCATGGTCGTATTGCCGAATGACCCACTCTTTGCTCGCGACATTTGGACTGGCGAGAATCTGGAGAAGATAAGGTGTTAAATCGGATGGGTCTTCAAACGCCCAATCCTTAATTCCGAATTCCGGTTCAGGATGGATTGGCCTTTTGAAGATAGCTTTTTTCGTGGCGCGCGGCAAGCCGCTATGGAGAAACTCCATGTCCAAATCGGCGACGAGGTTGCCTTCATAAAAAAGGCGCAATTTACGGTCGCCGGTGAATTCGCCGATGGCAGTCGCTTCAACATCTTCCGCGTTAAAAACCTGGAGCAATTCGTCGATTTCTTCCGGCGGAACAGCGAGAGCCATGCGTTCCTGGGATTCTGAAATCCAGATTTCCCACGGCGCTAAACCGGCGTATTTCAACGGCACTTTTTCAAGGTCGATTCTCAGACCAACCTCTTCTCCCATTTCGCCGAACGCCGAAGATAATCCACCGCCTCCGCAGTCTGTAATCGCGCTGTATAACTGTTTATCGCGCGCCTGAAGCAGAGTATCGACCATCTTCTTTTCCACAATGGGATTGCCAATCTGCACAGCGCTCCCCAGTGTTTCCGAAGATTCGTCCAATTCCAGGGACGCGAAAGTTACGCCGTGAATACCATCCCGCCCCGTTCTGCCACCGACAACGACAGCGATATCGCCTCTGTTTACCCGCTTGTGGCATCTGTCTTTCGGTATAAGCCCCACATTGCCGCAGTAGACTAACGGATTGCAGGTATACCGTCGGTCAAAAAGAATCGCGCCGTTAGCGGTGGGAATACCCATCCGATTGCCGTAATCTCGCACTCCGGCGACGACGCCCTTGAAAATGCGTTTGGGATGCAACGTTCCGCGCGGCAATTCGTCATAAGGCAAATCCGGCGGCCCGAAGCAGAAAACATCCGTATTTAAGATCGGCTTTGCGCCCAAACCTGTGCCCAACGGGTCGCGTATTACGCCGCCGATTCCGGTGCCCGCGCCGCCGTAAGGTTCTATCGCGGATGGATGGTTGTGCGTCTCGACTTTGAAGGCGATGTTGTAGTTCTCATCGAACTCAATGATTCCGGCGTTGTCGGAAAACACCGAAACACACCACGGTTTATTAATCTCCCGCGTCGCTTTCATAATAGTTGACTTCAATAGACTATCGATTATTTCAGTTTCGCCCTCTTGAGAATATTCAATTAAGCCCCTGAATGTTTTATGCACACAATGTTCTGACCACGTCTGCGCTATTGTCTCCAATTCTACATCTGTCGGATTTCGCCCAAGCTCGCTAAAATAATCTTGAATCGCTTTCATCTCCGTAAGATTCAGCGCTAATAATCCCCGCTCACTGATATTCAATAACTCATCATCGTCCGCGTCTAAAATATCGATGGAGTTTACGCTCATCTTTTATTTCCTCTCACCTACGATTCCCATTCGGAAAGCAGCAAGCTAAACACAGATTTCCACACGAATTTGTAGGACGAATTTATTTTACAGTGCACTACTGCACTGTAAAATTGAACGGGGATTGTAACCTTAGATAATCCAAAAACATAGGTACAATCCCCTTTCAGTTAAAAGCAAGATATTTTAACGACATCATGACATGCAATGATTTGCTCGTTGCATTCCAAAATCCTTGACATATTCCCGGAAACGGTCTAAGCACTCCATGTGTTACCACGATTGGCGCCTAAACTATTAGAACCACCTTCAGGCTCAATAATTTCCAGGCTAGTTCTTTTGGAACCTTTCGCGGCGGAAGCAGCGCTTACGATGGTTCGCATCGCATTGATAATCCGTCCATTTCTGCCGATTACTTTACCCATATCCTCCTGTGAAACTCTGATTTCCAAAATGAGACTATCTGTACCCTCTACTTCGGTAATCTCAACCTGTTCTGGGTAATCAACTACGGATTTTACCATCTGTTCTGTTAAATCTTTCAATTTTTATCCCCTTTCTTGTTTTCAATTATTTTAAATTTCATCGCTGCCTAAGGAATTATAAGCGATTTCCACTATAAAATGTAAAGGTCAGCGATGTACTTATCTCAGAATATCGCTCTGGCTTGCACCAGCGTTCCTCTGATGTTCCACCCCACATTCCGCTTTTTTCAATTCCACTTTCCCCTTTCACGCGTTCACGACGAGCTTCACGACTGCGCCTATTCGTTTTTTCCCTTGACCATATTTATCGAATGAGGGCGAAATTTGATAACTTCTCAAGGCGAATAAATGGTCAAGTTAAGGGGAATTACATCACTTCAGTGAGTTCAAATGTAACACTCAAAAAACGTCCGAAAAGCCCCCGCTTTCAAGTTCCGAAAGGAATCCCATCAGAATTTCCCGCGCCGCGGGGTTCCGATAATTGGGACCTAACGGGACGTGGGGAGGAAGGGACGCAACATTAGAGTGCAGCAAACTACTCTGGAATAGTCTGCTACTTCTCCCGAAAACGGGATAATGTTTGCCTCATTTCAAAGGTAGAATTTATTAGTAATTTTCTGACGTACACTCCTTTCCGCCATTTTATCGGTACGAGGATTCTTGTGAAATAACACAAGATTTCCAAATTATAAATCTAAAAGCAGTAAATCCTGATTTCCAGGAACCACTACTTCTCTAAGAACGGACGCTCACTGTGGAGATATTTTCAAACCACCATACGGCAGATATTGTCCAAATATCTATATAAGCTAAAGTGATGGTTTTTATAATCATATCATAGATGAGAAGGAAAATCAAGTCTTTTTTTATGAGTAGAATAAGAGCAATTTTAAACTTGAGAATTTAATGAATGAAAGGT
>DTYX01000824.1 GCA_012961655.1 Candidatus Poribacteria bacterium | reverse complement strand
GTGAAAAATCCCAAAAACCCCGAAGAAATACCAGCAGACATCAGGTTTAAGTACAGGCGACTTAGAAACTTAGAGCGCTCAATTCGCAGATTAGCAATGGACGGCTTGCCCGAAGCGGTAATTATCGCAATATCTCGTGAAGAGATTGCTCGAGTTAAAGGAGAATGAGGCTTAAAAGACCACGGGTAATTTATGTTTAATTGTCATGAAAATAGAGTGTGTCAAGTGCGGCGCGTGTTGTATCGCACCGGATATTTCTACCCTGAATAAGCCTGTTGCTGTTAGATGTCAATATCTTACAGATGACAATTTGTGCAGCATCTATGAACAAAGACCGAAGGTATGTCGAGATTACAAACCAGATGAAGTGTGTCTTGTCATTCGGGGTCTGAATGAACGGGAAAGGGTGAGAAAGTATCTTGAAATCTATGGGCTAATATGATGCGTGAGACGTGATGAGTGATAAAATTCTATCACTTGTGCTTTGAATTTACACTATTCTTTGTCTCTTTAGATATCACGACAATAGCCAGTTTATCTCCTCGCAATTGCACTTCAGTGTTGAGCTTACGGGACAATCTTTTAACTTCCAAAGGATAGAAGCGCCAATTCTGCCTGCGGCAAGTTCAGGACGGAATTGCTTAGGATGAATATAAATGGGCAGCAATTCTGCTTTCTCCAATCCGCTTTTACTATAAGTACAGCGTAAAATTAGCCCACGGCGAGTTCCTGGATTATTCTGGTCGAAGATAAAATTTCCCAGATTATAACAGATTAAAGCTCCTCTGTATGCTTCCACCCCTTGAATCACATGCGCATGATGACCAACGACCAAATTGGCGCCGGAATCAATCGCCAAATGAGCTATCTCTCTATCGTTATCCGTCGGATGGTCAGAATATTCCCAGCCCCAATGAAAGGAAACCACGACGATATCCGCCCATTTTTTCGCTTGTTTAATATCCGCCGCCAATTCATTACTTCGAATGACAGCGACACCGGCTTTCTCCTGCGTCGCTTCAACGGTTAGATAAAATTGTGCCGAATAAGCCAAGAATGAAATCTTGATATCATTTGACACAAAATTCGCCGCCCGGTGAGCGGCTGTAAAATTCATTCCCGCGCCAACGTAAGCGACGCCGTTTTTGGCGAGAATATCCATCGTCTCAAAAAGCGCCTCATCACCGTAATCCAGAGCGTGATTATTTGCCAGAGATACAACATCTATCCCGGCGTACATCAAACCTAATACTGCATCCGGTTCAGCGCGGAAATGAATCTCCTTGCGTTTCATCGGCTCGCCGAGGGTGGAAATTGGCGTTTCCAAATTTGCCGCAGTGATGTCGCCATGACTTAACAGGTCAGCAGTCGGCTCAAAAGGAAATTGCGCCCCGAACTTATTAATACGATTACCCACACCTCGGCTGAGCATTATATCGCCGACAGCTATCAATGTAGAAGTTTCCTGTGAGATGGCATAACTGAGCCAATCTTGACAGCCGAAGAAAAGGACAGATGTCAGCGCAATTATGTTGAGGATTGCTATACGCGACCACCTAAAGCGGATTTTACGTTTCATCTTTTTACTATTCACTACTCCATCAGCCACCGGGCGCATGCCAGTCACGTTAAATGAAATCCGACACTTCGTCAGCCGTCGGAATCGATGGTTGTGCGCCCAGGCGAGTTACGGAAAGCGTAGCAGCGGCATTAGCAAACCTTATAGCATTTTCGATTTTTTCACCTTTTGCGATAGCGTAAGCGAATGCTCCGTTAAAGACATCTCCGGCTGCTGTAGTATCTACTACTTCGACCTGTTTAGTTGGAAAAGGCATTGATTTCTCAGCGTTGACTAACATTGCCCCCATATCGCCAAGAGTCAAAATTATGTGTGATATGCCATACTTCAACAATTCTCGGCCGGCATTCTCCGCCGATGCTTTATCCTGAACTTGAATACCGGATAGCAATGAGGCTTCCACCTCATTGGGGGTCAGAAAAGTCAATTTCTCATTAAGAAAGATGGGAGATGGTGGTTGCGCAGGCGCGGGATTCAAAACTATTGGAATGTTTGCCGCTGAAGCTATGGATATAGTATGTTCGACCGTCTGAAGGGGAATTTCCAACTGCAGGAGAACGGCATCTGCGGTTTCGATTGCCGCTTTCGCCTGGTCTATCTCTTCTGTCGAAAGATTAGCATTGGCGCCGGAAGCAACCGCAATGGTATTTTCTCCCGCTTCATCGACAAAGATTAAAGCGACGCCCGAAGGCGTCTGTTCGTCACGAAAGACAAAATCTGTTATGATGTCATCGCGTTTGAAGTTTTCGATAGCTTCTTCTCCGAACGCATCCCTACCGAGCTTTGCAATCAAAGTCACTTCTCCGCCCAATCTCGCAGCAGCGACGGCTTGATTGGCGCCTTTACCGCCGGGGGCAGTGATAAACTCCGCCCCCAGGATGGTTTCTCCTAGTGCAGGCATTCGCGACACCCTAGCTACTAAATCAGTATTTGAACTGCCTATAACTGTAATTTTCGGTTTGGACATGATAAATCCTTTCACCCATTTTTAACCTTAAACACTATTGCTCTTTAGTTATCAATATTCGTCAAATTCGTATTCACCCTCCTCATCATCATCTTCATAATCATCTTCATCGAAACGTTCATATTCGTCTGGATGCATTAATAAAGACAACTCTCTTGGTATATCGATACTGATTTTAAACAACCAACCATCGCCCTCTGGGGCTTGATTAATTAAATCCGGGGACTCTTTTAATGCTTGATTGACTTCCAATACTTCACCTGTCACAGGGGCGTTTACCGTATGTACATCGCTGTTAGCTAATTCAAGACTACATAATGGTTCCTCCTGCTCATATTCGTCGCCTACATCGGGAAGTTCAACATAAGCTATCTGACCACACTCTTCTTGTACTCGTTCAGTGATTCCGACGGTTCCAATCTGCTTTCTTTCAGAGGGATTAGTTCCTTGAAGAATTTCAATCTCAATCCATTCATGGGTTCGTGTATATTTTACTCGGTCCAATTTTATCTCCTCCTGTTCTCAGTAAAATGTATACTCATATTTTAGTCATAATTGTAATTTTTGTTAAATATCTATTGTTGTGATTGTTACAGGTTGACAATAGTGCAGTACCTAATTTTGGTGGAAGAATTTTAGCTAACTTATAGACTTTCACTTCAAAGAGTACAGTTTCTCTCTTGAAATTTCTTTGCGAATGGAATAAATCACTTTATCGTTATCATCTATTGAGCCGGGAAATTTTATACAAATTAATATTATAACTTGTTTCCAGTATTTTCACAACACAAAAATCAGAAAAATACAAATTCTCAAAGGTGATAGCGGCATTTATCCGTAGC